>VBCP01000268.1:12657-19397 GCA_005888925.1 Betaproteobacteria bacterium
GCGTCTTGTAGTCGTCCGAGCCCGCGTGCACGATCAGGCCGCGGCCGACGATGCTCGCCGGTCCGGGGTTGACCGTCATCACGTCGAGCGTGGTATCGAGGTGCGCGTTGCCGTTGGCGTCCGCCTTGAGCGCCGGCATGTCGCCCGCGTGGCGCTCGGGCGTCGAGTAATGCGCGTGCGGCTTGCTCAGGGGATTGAAGTGGCCCTTGGTGCTCATGCCGTCGCCCGAGCTGCAGTCGCCGACCTCGTGGATGTGGAAGCCGTGCTCCTGCCCGGGATTGAGGCCGCTCACATTCGCGACCACGCGCACTCGGTCGCCCGTCTGCGTGAAGGTCGCGGTGCCTGCGGCGCGGTTGCCCTTGGTCGGCTGCAGATCGGCTTTCGCGCTCGGTCCGGCGGAGCGCATGCTCTGGCAGCCCGCCAGGGCGGCGATGAGCAGAAGCGCGAGCAGTCTCATTTCTTGCCCATCGCCGCGTGGTTGCGCTTGTAGTTCGCCACCGCCTTGTCCTGCGCCTTGGCGAGTTCCCCGGCTTCCTTGGCTTTCGTCGCGGCGTCTTTCTCGGCAGCGGCGGCTTTCTCGGCGTCGGTCTTCGGCGCCGGCGCCGGCAGCTTGGCCTGGGCCGCCATCGCGCCGACGAGCGCCCCAGCGAGGAGGGTGAGCAATATCTTCTTCATGGCTTCTCCTTCATGTGCGGCGCGCCCTCGGGCACGGCGCCGCCCGCGGCTTCCGGCCGGCGACCCGATTTCACTTCCTCGTACCAGATGCTGTGGTGCTCCTTCGCCCAGGTCTCGTCGGTGTAGCCGTGGCGCATGTTGCCGTAAGCGCCCTCGACGCCGATCGTGCCCATGTAGATATGGCCGAGCGAGACGGTGATGTAGATGAGCGCCGCGATCGCGTGCACCGACCACGCGTCCTGCATCACCGCCCGGCTCTGGTCGAAGTTCGGGAAGAGCAGGATCACGCCGCTCCAGGCGACGAAGGCGCTCAGCAAAATGACGCCGCCCCAGAACCAGGCCTTCTCGCCGGCGTTGAAGCGCCCGGACGGGATGTGCTCGCCGCGCGCGAAGAACGCCCAGGCTTTGCCGAACCATTGCCAGTCGTAGGCGCGCGGCAGGTTGTCGCGCAGCCACATGAAGATCATCACCACCACCGACACGATGAAGAGCGGCGCGATGAAGTTATGCAGGTTCTTGCAGAGCGCGGTGAACCAGGCGAAGAGCGTGTAGCCGATGATCGGCAGCAGGATGTGCTTGCCGAAGAACATGGTGAGGCCCGAGATGCCCAGCACGCAGAAGCTGATCGCCGCGGACCAGTGCACCGTCATCTCGAAGGGGCTGAACCGCCGCAGCTGGCGTCCGCTCGGAGGCTCGTGCAGCTTTACCGGTCCTTTCCAGGCGTAAAAGCCGAGGATGGCGGCAATCACCAGCACCACCAGCCAGCCGCCGTAGAAGGTCACCGGCCCGTTGCGGAAATTGCGCCACGCCTCGCCCGCGGTGGCCATGGCCGACTGCCCCGGAAAGCGCGCCGGCGGCTGGATCAGCACGCCGGTCTCGCGTCCCTGGATGCCGGTGTAGTGCTTCTCGCCGCTCTTGATCTCGCGCATCACCGGCGCGTTGTTGCCGGGCTGGGTGGTCTGGCGTTCCTGCTGCTGCTGCGCGCCGCTTGGCGCCGGGGCCTGCGCCGCTGCGCCCGCGGCGACAACCACGAGGCCGAGCGTGAGCAAGGTTCTGCGCATCGCGTTCCCTATTGGTAGATGCGCCGGTACTCGTGCTGCGCGAGCTGGCGCTTCTTGATCTGCTCTTCCCAGGCCGTGCGGTCGCCTTTGGCCCAGGTGCCGCCACGGAACTCGGCGGGCAAAGGGTCGTTCGCCCAGGACTGGTTGTCCGGCTTGCCCTGGTACTTGCCGCGCTTGAACTCTGCGACCTGCTCCTTCTCGCTGCAGGCGACGAGGGCGAGCACGGCCGCCAGCAAAAGCGCGAGCCGCAATGCGAGTCTCATGACTTGCCGCGCGTCGGCGCCGGCTGCTGAACCGGCGGCTGCGCGCCGGGCTTCACGCCGTAGGCCGAGCTCCAGCCCCACAGATCCGCGCCGCGGCCGCGGCGCAGGACGCGCTCGCGGTAGATGTCGGCGATCACGTCGCCGTCACCACCGAGCAGCGCCTTGGTCGAGCACATCTCGGCGCACGCCGGCAGCTTGCCTTCGGCGAGGCGGTTGCGGCCGTATTTGCGGAACTCGGCGTCGCTGCGGTCGGGCTCGGGCCCGCCGGCGCAGAAAGTGCACTTGTCCATCTTGCCGCGCAGGCCGAAGGCGCCGGCCTGCGGGAACTGCGGCGCGCCGAACGGGCAGGCGTAGAAGCAGTAGCCGCAGCCGATGCACAGGTCCTTGTCGTGCAGCACCACGCCGTCGTCGGTGCGGTAGAAGCAGTCGACCGGGCACACCGCCATGCACGGCGCGTCGGAGCAGTGCATGCAAGCCACCGAAATGGATTTTTCGGCGCCGACGACACCATCGTTGATGGTAACGACGCGGCGGCGGTTGACGCCCCACGGCACCTCGTTCTCGTTCTTGCAGGCGGTCACACAGCCGTTGCACTCGATGCAGCGCTCGGCGTCGCACAGGAATTTCATTCTCGCCATGGTTCCCTCCTTATGCCTTCGCCACTTCGCACAGCGTGGTCTTGGTTTCCTGCATCATCGTCACCCGGTCGTAGCCGTAGGTGGTGGCGGTGTTGACCGCCTCGCCGCGCACGATGGGCGCCGCGCCATCCGGGTAGTAGGGCAGCATGTCCTCGCCCTGCCACCAGCCGGCAAAGTGGAACGGGATGAACACCGTGTCGGGTCCGATGCCCTCGGTCACCTTCGCCTTCACCTTGATCCTGGCGCCGGAGGGCGTCGCTACCCAGACGTATTCGCCGTTGCGGATGCTGCGGTCGGCCGCGGTCTTCGGGTTGAGTTCCACGAAGTTGTCCTGCATCAGCTCGGCGAGCCACGGGTTGGAGCGCGTCTCGTCGCCGCCGCCCTCGTATTCCACCAGGCGGCCGCTCGTCAGGATCAGCGGGAACTTCTTGTGCATCTCTTCCTTCACCGCCTTCTGCTGCACCGATTTGAACAGCGTCGGCAGGCGCCAGAAGGTCTTGACGTCGTCGTGTGTCGGATACTTCTCCACCAGATCCGGCCGCGGCGAATACAGCGGCTCGCGGTGCTGCGGGATCGGGTCGGGGAAGTTCCACACCACGGCGCGCGCCTTGGCGTTGCCGAATGCGCTGCAGCCGTGCTTCATGGCGACGCGCTGGATGCCGCCGGAGAGATCGTTCGCCCAGGTCTTGCCCTCGGCTTCCTTCTTTTCCTCATCGGTCAGCTCGTCCCACCATCCCAGCTTCTTCAGCAGCACATGGTCGAACTGCGGGTAGCCGGTGGTGATATCGCTCCCCTTGGAGGCGATGCCGTCCTCGGCCAGCAGGTTGACGCCGTCCTTCTCCACGCCGAACAGCGCGCGGAAGGTGTGGCCGCCGTCCATCGAGTGCTTGGACGTGTCGTAGAGGTTCGGTGTGCCCGGGTGCTTGATCGCCGCGGTGCCGTAGCAGGGCCATGGCAGTCCGTAGTAGTCGCCGGTCAGGTCGTAGCCGGTCTTCGCGTCCTTGCCGCCTTTCGCGCGCAGTGTCTTCACGTCGAAGACGTGCTGGTTGCGCATGTGCGCCTGCAAGCGCTCGGGCGACTGGCCGGTGTAGCCGATGGTCCACGCGCCCTTATTGATGTCGTTGCGCAGCGTGTCCTCCATCGACGGCTCTTCCATGCCGCCCTTGGCCTTGACCAGGCGGATGTTCTGCTTGCCGTCCTTCTTGCCGAGGAACTGGTCGGCAAAGCCGAGCTTCTGCGCGAGCTGGTACATGATCATCTGGTCGGTGCGCGATTCGAACACCGGGTCGATCACCTTCTCGCGCCACTGCAGCGAGCGGTTCGACGCGGTCACCGAGCCTTCGGTCTCGAGCTGCGTCGCGGCCGGCAGCAGATAGGCGCCGTCCTTGCGCACCTTGGCGAACATCGCCGCGCTCGCCGACGGATAGGGATCGATCACCACCATCAGGTCGAGCTTCTTCATCGCTTCCAGCATCTCGAGGCCGCGCGACTGGCTGTTCGGCGCATGGCCCCAGAAGAAGATGGCGCGCAGGTTCGGGTCCTGGTCGATGGCGTCGTTCTTCTCCATCACGCCGTCGATCCAGCGCGACACCGTCATGCCGGGCTTGGCCATCAGCGCCTCGGAGGCATAGCGGCCCTTCAGCCAGGCGGGATCGACGTTCCAGACCTTCGCCCAGTGCGCCCACGAGCCGGGCACGGCGACCGGGTAGTAGCCCGGCAGCGTGTCGGGGTTCGGGCCGATGTCGGTCGCGCCCTGCACGTTGTCATGGCCGCGGTAGATGTTGCAGCCGCCGCCGGAGCGCCCGACATTGCCGAGCGCCAGCATCAAAATATTCGAGGCGCGCACGATGGCGTTGGCGTTGGTGTGCTGCGTCTGGCCCATCGCCCAGATGATGAAGCCGGGCCGGTTCTCGGCGAGCGTCTTGGCGACTGCGAAGACTTGGTCCTCGGGAACGCCGCAGGCTTCGGTCACCTTGTCGGGCGTCCACTTCGCCATCACTTCCTTCTTCACCTCGTCCATGCCGTGGACGCGGGCCTTGATGTATTCCTTGTCTTCCCAGCCGTTCTTGAAGACGTGGTGCAGGATGCCAAAAAGGAACGGCACGTCGGCGCCCGAGCGGGTGCGCACGTACATGTCGGCCTTGGCGGCAGTGCGCGTGAAGCGCGGATCGGCGACGATCACCTTGCAGCCGTTCTCCTTGGCATGCAGCGTGTGCAGCATCGACACCGGGTGCGCTTCGGCGGCGTTCGAGCCCAGGAACAGGAGCGACTTCGAGTTCTGCTCGTCGTTGTACGAGTTGGTCATCGCGCCGTAGCCCCAGGTCTGGGCGACGCCGGCGACGGTGGTCGAGTGGCAGATGCGCGCCTGGTGGTCGGTGTTGTTGGTGCCCCAGAGCCGCACCCATTTGCACAGCAGCTCGGACTGCTCGTTGTTGTGCTTCGAGGAGCCGATCACGAACAGCGCGTCGGGCCCGCCCTTTTCCTTGTCGTTGCGGATCTCGAGCAGCTTCTTGGAAATGTCGTCGTAGGCCTGGTCCCAGCTGACCTTCTTCCACTTGCCGCCTTCGAGCTTCATCGGGTACTTGAGGCGGTGCGAGTCGTGCGTGATGCCGTGCTCGCGGATCGAGGCGCCCTTCGCGCAGTGCGCGCCGAGGTTGAGCGGCGAATCGAACACCGGTTCCTGGCGGATCCAGACGCCGTTCTGCACCACGGCGTCGATCGAGCAGCCGACCGAGCAGTGCGTGCAGACCGTGCGCTTGACTTCGATCTTGCCGCTGGTCTGCTCTTCCTTCGCCTCGGCCGTGCCGATCATCGAGAACGGCAGCTGCGAGGCCACGGCGCCGGCGCCCACGCCGACACCCGAGCGCTTGAGGAACGTGCGGCGATCCATGGTCTTCGCCAGCGCACCGGACAATCCACGGGAAAGGCGCGCCTGCGGCGCAGCGGTGCCCGTCGCTTTGCGTGTCAGCAGCATGACGGTCTCCTCAGACCTTGGTCGTGCGGTAGTAGTTGTTCACGTGCTCGCTCGCTTGATAGCCGCGCGTAGCACGCTTGTCTTTGGTCGCCGCGTTGGTTGCAGATGCGGGCTGGGTGGAAGGCGCTTTGGTCGCCACGACCGCTGCAGCAGTCGCTGCGCCGCCGGCGCCAAGGGTCAACAGGAAATTGCGTCGCGAGAGACGTTTGCTGCGGTCGCTCATGAAACTCCTCCGTCGATCTAGTCGTTATATGCGCGAACGATTCTAGAGCATTTCAAAAGCAGAATGCTCTAGAGAAAAGAACGCTTTCGCCGTTCGTCCGACGAGTTTGTAGAACGACGTGTGCTCGCTCTTCTCTATTGCATCGCACAATGGCTCCGCGATGGGCTGGATCCACCGCTCGAAGAAGCGCCGCTGCTCTTCCAGATCGCGTTGCTGCTCCGCGATCAGGTGGCGCATCGCGTCGCAGAGCGCCGCGATGTGATCTTCCGGCTCCGCCGCCTCGTTGCGACGCGCAAGCCCGAGCGCCGCCAGCTCTCCGCGCAACGGCGCAAGCGGCATCTCGTTGGTGTACCGCACGGAATAAGCACTCGTATACAGTGTGATGGGCGCGCGCCCGGTTCCGACGAAGGCCGTCTCGTATTCCTCGCGCACCGCCTCGGGGTCGGCGCTCGCCGCGGCCTTCGAAAGCTCGCGCCAGCGCGCCGCAATTATCTCGTCGTCCGCCTCGAGCTCGTCCGCCTGGCCGAGCGCGGCGAGCAGGCCCGCGTCCGGCGAGCCGTAGAAGAAACGCGAGAGCAGCGCATAGAAGTTCGCCCTCGCCTGCTCCTCGGGCGCGAGGCTCATTTCGGTACGTCGTGGATGGTGGCTTCGGCCTTGTTGTCCATCATGTCGACGACGCGGCAGTCGCCGCACATCTGCAGCCGGCGCGTGCCGCCGGCAAACATCGAATGCCCGCCGAGCTTGCCCAGCATGCTCTCGACCATCTGCCGCGTGCCGAACGGCTTGCCGCAGCGCACGCAGTCGAACGGGTCGGCCTCGTTCAGCGTGACCGGCTCCTTCGCCTGCGGCCCGAGCGCCAGCCGCGGGACCAGCCGGATGGCATCCTCGGGGCAGGTGCTCGCGCAA
>VBCP01000269.1 GCA_005888925.1 Betaproteobacteria bacterium
GTCGTGCCCGACTACATCGGCAAGCTGCGCCGCGCCGAGGAGGCCGTGCTGCAGGAGAACCTCGCGCTGATGCGCGACTCGCTCGACAAGCATTACGCCGACACCGGCCGCTATCCCGCCTCGCTCGAGGACCTGGTCGCCAAGCACTACCTGCGCTCGATCCCGAAGGATCCGTTTACGCAGAGCGCCTCGACCTGGGTCCCGGTGCCGCCGCAGGACACGCGCAAGGGCAACGTCTGGGACGTAAAGAGCCCCGCGAAAGGCTATGAGCGATACTGAGCAGCGCGAGCGCAACCTGATCTCCAATCCGGGCTTTTTCGGACGGGGTCAGGGACGCAATTCCGCCAGCCGGGTGCGGCTCGTGCGCCGCCCCGCCGCGAAGATCGTGCACGCGCGCGCCAACCGTCCGCTGCCGGCCTATCTGCAGCGCGGCTTCACCTACCTCGGCCTGCTGATCATCATCGCCGTCATGGGCGCCGGCCTCGCCGCCTTCGGCGAGCTCTTCTCCCACGCCGCGCAGCGCGAAAAGGAGCGCGAGCTCATCTTCATCGGCAACCAGTTCCGCGGCGCGATAGCCAGCTATTACAACAAGAGTCCGGGCGCGAAGGTTTATCCCAAGAAATTGGAAGATCTGCTCGAGGACAAGCGCTTCCCCATGCCGCAGCACCACCTACGCCGCGTGTATAGCGACCCGATGACCGGGAAAGCCGAATGGGGCATGGTCGAGGCGCCCGGCGGCGGTTTCATGGGCGTCTACAGCCTGTCGGAAGAAACGCCCATCAAATCAGGCAATTTCACCGTGGCCGACCAGGCCTTCGAGGGCGCAGAACATTACACGAAATGGATCTTCGCCTATAGTCCGCCCGGACTAAGCGCCGGCATTGCCCCCGGGGGCAAGCGGTAACAAACTTGCTACGTGCGTAGGGCAGCATCTACGCACGACCAGACTCTGGCCATCCCGCTGTTACCAGCCCGGCCGCATCTCATCGATGATTCGGGCCAAACAACGTGTCGTCACTGTCTGATCGCCAGGTAGAGCAGCACGGAGGGCACGGCTAGCGGCCGTGCCCTCTTTTATTTTGAAAACCCGCCTGGCTCCGTGGCTCGCCTCACTCATCGTCGCCGCGGCGCAAGCCCAGCCGATCCCGTCGCTCACCGAGCTCGAGGCGGCCGGTGCCGTCATCGGCGAGATCGTCGTCGAGACGCACAACATCTTCGATCTCGACGATCCGCACGAACGCAGTTTCCTCTACCGCGCCGCGAACGCGCTGCACATCAAGACGCGCCCGTGGCTGATCCGCCGCTCGCTGCTCTTCAAGACCGGCGACCGCGTGTCGCTGCGTCTGATTGAAGAGACCGAGCGCCTGATGCGCGCGAACAGCACGGTCTACGACGTGGAGATCCGCCCTACGCGCTATCACGACGGCGTCGTCGACCTCGAGGTGAGGACGCGCGACACCTGGACCCTGCAACCGGGCCTCAGGGTGCGCCGCGCCGGCGGCAAGAATTCGGGCGGTTTTGCGCTCAAGGAGTCAAACCTGGCGGGCACCGGGACCGCGTTCGGCCTTGAGCGCTCGAGCACGGTCGACCGCACCGGCACGGTGCTGCAGCTCTCGAACGACCACCTGTTCGACGGCTGGACGCGGATCGCCGGCGAGCGCTCGACCTTCGACGACGGCGCGAGCGCGTCGCTCAGCGTGACGCGCCCCTTCTACGCGCTCGATACGCGCCGCGCCGGCGGCGCCTCGGCCGCGCGCTTCGATCGCATCGATTCGATCTACAGCGCGGGCAACGTCGTCGGCCAGTATCGCCACCGCCAGGAGACCGCCGACGTCTTCGGCGGCTGGTCGCGCGGCCTGATCGGCGGCTGGACGCAGCGCTACTCCGTGGGCCTCAGTCATCAGACCGACAGTTACGAATTCGAGGCGGGACGCCCGGCGCCGGCCGAGCTTCCCGTGGAGCGCACGCTGGCCGGGCCATTCGTGCGCTACGAGGCGCTCGAGGATGACTTCGTGCTGTTGCGCAACCGCGAGCGCATCCAGCGCCCCGAGTATTTCGCGATGGGCTTCCAGTCGAGCGTGCAGCTCGGGCGCAGCCTCGCCGCGTTCGGCTCGACCGATCAGCCCTGGCAGCTCAGCGCCTCGCTGAGCAAGGGCTTGCGCGTCCCGGGCGGGCACGAGCTGCTGACGCAGGCTGCGTACTCCGCGCAATATGGCAGCAGCGCGACGAGCGACACGCGCGCGCTGGGCAGTTCCGTGCGCTACTACGCGCCGCAAGGCCCGAACATGCTGCTGCTCGTGGCGGCATCCGCCGACGGCGTCAAAAGCCCGAACGCGGCGGATTACCTGCTCCTCGGCGGCGACAACGGCCTGCGCGGCTATCCGCTGCGCTACCAGCGCGGCGCGCAGCGCGCGCTGCTCAACGTCGAGGAGCGCGTCTATACCGACTGGTATCCGCTGCGCATCTTCCGAGTCGGCGGCGCCGTGTTCTACGACCTCGGCAGGGCCTGGGGCGGCCCGTTGGCGACTACGGATAACACGGGCTGGCTCAGCAACGCGGGCGTCGGCCTTCGCATCCTGAGCGCGCGCGCTTCGTTCGGCAGCGTACTGCACATCGACTTCGCCTTCCCGCTGCACAACACCGACCCGGCCATCAAGCCGGCGCAATTCCTGGTGACCACGTCAAAGACCTTCTGAGCCCTCAGAACGCGATCTCGTAGATCGTCTTCACGACCCAGCGGTCCGAGGCGGGCGTCGAGCCGCGGCCGACGCCGAAGTTGATGTCCGATTTGCCGAGCTTGCCGTCCCAGGCCAGGTACAGCATGCGGCTTTGCTCTTCGACGTAGTACTCGAGCCCGAGATAGTTTTTGCCGGAAACAAGGTAAGCCGCCTTGGCCGCCGGCGTGGCGGTCGCGCCGCGCTCGCGGCCCGAGAGTGGGCGTTCGATCCCGGGATTGGCGGCGAAATGCCAGCGTCCGGTGCGCAGCCCCAAGATCGGAATGAATTCCAGGTTCCAGAAATGCGGCTCGTCGAGCCGGTAATCGCGCGCGATTTCAACGTTGATGGCCCAGTAGAAGCCGCGTGCGTCATCGTGCGGCGCTGCAGGCTGAACTCCCAGTTGTGCCATAGGCCGTAGGAATATTCCGGCATGACGCGCAACGGTCCGGTGCGCGCCTTGTTGACGTGCGTTTCCAGCGTGTGCTGGCGGTACTGCGCAAGCTCGTCGGTAAAGACCTTGATCTCGTTCGGTGCAGCGAGCGCCGCGCCCGCGGCTGCAGCGAGCGTCCAGCAGATCGGTTGGAGTCGTCGGGCCAGCAAAACCCGGCGAGTTTAACGTGGGCGGCTAATTGGCCGCGGCCGCGGCGCCTGGTTTGCGCGAACCGCCCGCCAGCGCCTGCCCTTCGGGCGGGTTCATGCGCCCCCAGCGGTCGTGCCAGTTGCCGTCGAAGCAGTGCATCAGCTCGTGG
>VBCP01000272.1 GCA_005888925.1 Betaproteobacteria bacterium
CTACGTGACGCTGTGGCCCGGCGACGTGATCTGGCTGGGCTGCGACGGCCCGACGCTGCCGGCGCTCGAGCCGGGCGACCTGGTGGAAGTCGTGAACGACGCCATCGGCGTGCTCGCCAACCGCGTCGTCAAAGCTTGAACTTCCCCGAGAGCCACTCGTCGGCGTCGATCCACTGCCCCTGTAGCGTGCACTCGGGGGCGGCGAGCTTCACGAAGAGCGGCGCGACCGCGTCGGGCGCCTTGATCGTCATCGGATCCTCTTCCGGCGCGGCGCGCGCGCGCATCTCGGTGCGCGTCGGCCCGGGGCTCACGATGTTGATACGCACCGGCGAGCTCCCGGCCTCGGCGACGTAGACCCTGACCATCGCTTCCAGCGCCGCCTCACGGCATAGGAGCCAGTCGTGGCTTTGCCCTGCGTAGCGACGCGCGCCGAGAGCATGACGACGCGCGGCGCAGCCGATTTCTTCAGCAGCGCATCGAGCTCCTGCAGCAGCACGAGATTCGCATCGACGTTGATGCGGAAGGTCTGGCGCCAGGTGTCGAGCGGATATTTCGTGAGCGGCACGCGCGCGCCGAGCGACGCGGCGTTGCCGATGAGGATGTCGAGCGACTTCAGCTTCTTCTTCAGCGCCTTCGCCAGCGCGCGTACGGACTTTTCCTTCTCCAGGTCGACGACGCAAACCTGGGCCTTGCCGCCCTGCGCCTCGATCTCCTTGCGCACCTTGTCGAGCGCCGCCTTCTTGCGGCCGGCGAGCAGCACCGTCGCGCCCTCCTTCGCGAATTCCTTCGCGATCGCGAGCCCGATGCCGCGGTTGGCGCCGGTGACCAATGCGCTGCGGTTTTGCAGTCGTCCTGGCATTTCAGTTTCCCATCAGGGATTGGCGGCTTTTTTTCGGTTGGGCCTGCACGATGGCATATCCGCTCACGTAGCTCACTCCTTCGGGAGTTGACGTCCATATCCACCGCACGTCCTCTTCCGGAGCAAGGACTACGGAGAGCACGCGGTTCAGCGGGCACGCCGTCGAAGCGAGCCCTAGTGGAGCCGGCGCCGCCACCACTCGTCGCTCCCGGCGTAGACGCTGCCTGCGGGAGGTCACGCGAGCGCCTTCAGACCCTTGCGCTCCACGAGATCGAGGAGCTTCAATGCGGGGCCGCTCGGCTTGTTTTCGCCGATCTCCCACTTCTGCACCGTCGAGACGCTCGTGTTCAGGTACGCCGCGAACACCGCCTGGCTGGCCCTTTCGCGCAGCCGCAGGCGCTTGATCTCGTACGCGGAGTAGGCGCGAGGTTCCTCGAGGCGCAGCGACTCGAACTCGCGCATCGTCTTGCCGTCGATCGCCCCCAACTCGTAGAGGCCGCGTGCTGCCTCCCGGATTTCCTTACGAAGCCTGCGGTTCGCCATTTTTCACCTCGATCAGCGCTCCAGCATCGATGAGCCTCTCCAGCACTTCCTCGCGCAGCGGGAGATACGACTTCGCAAGACGCTTTAGTTCGCGCACTTCGTCATCATCCAGGTCGTCTCGCTCGCTCTTCGCGAACCCGTAGAGGAATACCCATCGCTCGCGAAGATCCGCTGCAACAATCGTCCGGTAGCCGCCCCTCTTGCCGCCGCCAGGGCGCGCTACGCGCTTCTTGAGCAGGCCGCCGCCGAGATCCGCGTCTACCAGGCCGCGACGCATTTCCAGAACCGCAACTCTCAGCGACGCATCGGCGAGGCCTTCCTTCCGTGCCCAGCGGGCGAAGGCCTTCAACTTCAGGACGCGCACGGCCGCCGCCGAAAGCCAACTCTATCACCTAGTGCTATATTTTCCAAGGCGGCCGCAGATCCTCTCCGCCCAATAACGCGGCATCGCCAGCCGCGTGCACAAGACCAACGACCCTAGTTCGTCGGCTGCACGCCTGCCGCGGTCAGCACCTTGTTCCAGCGCACGATCTCGCTCCGGATATGCTTGTCGAGCTCATCCGGCCCGGCGCCGATGGGCAGGCTGCCCGACGTCGCGAGGCGCTGCAGCACCGCTTCGTTCTTGAGCGCCTTGGCGGCCTCGGCGTGGACGCGGTCGATCACGCTCTTCGGCGTCTTCGCCGGCGCGACCAGACCGTACCAGCCGCTCACGGTGAAATCGGCCATGCCGCCTTCGGCCGTCGTGGGCACGTCCGGCAGCGCGGCCGCGCGCTGCTCGGCGGCGATCGCGAGCGGCTTCAGGCGCCCGCCCTTGGCGTACGGCGTGACGATGGAAATCACCGACCACATGTAAGGCACGTGGCCCGCGACGACGTCGGCGGCCGCCGGGCCGCTGCCCTTGTACGGGATGTACTGGACCTTCAAGCCGGCCTTCTGCAGGAAGAGCTCGCCCGCGAGGAAGCCCGCGCTCCCGGGATCGGTGGCGTAGGAGATCGTCCCCGAGCGCTCCTTCGCCCAGGCGATGAACTCGCCGAGCGTCTTGGCCGGATGCGAGGGATGCGTCACGAGCACGGTGGGCTCGTGCGAGATCAGCGTGATCGGCGTGAAGTCGCGCAGCGTGTCATAGGGCAGCTTCGTCACCAGCGTCACATTCGTCGCGTGGCTCGCGTAGATCATGAGAAGCGTGTAGCCGTCGGGCGCGGCCTTCGCCACTGCGTCGGTACCGATCACCCCGCCCGCGCCGCCGCGATTCTCGATCACCACCGGCTGCCCGAGGTTGTCCTGCAGCGCCGGCACGAAGCTGCGCGCGGTGATGTCGGTGCCGCCGCCGGGCGCGGCCGGCACGATGAGGCGGATCGGCCGCGTCGGGTATTGCTGCGCCCACGCCTGCGTCGCAGCGGCGAGCGATAGAACGACGACCGCGAAGATTCTTGTCACTGTGCACCCTCCCTGGTGCGCAGTGTACTAGGCGGACTAAGTGGAAGTCGGCTCTGTGAAGTCCGCTGCCGCGCCGTCGGCGGTGCGCCTTCCGCCGCGGCTCGAGCCCCTGCGGTCTTCCCCGGAGCGGCGGTCCCAGGACATGAGGGCGCCGGCGGCGATGGCCACGAGCAGAAGGACTTCGAACACCTGCATGAGCTGCATGCGCGCTCCTTTTTGCGTACTGCGCCTGCCCTCCTCGCGCAAAACGCAAAGCAACTCGCATACCACGGTGTTTCCCTGGGGAAAGCCGCGCCTTACCGCCTTATTCCGCACGCGCGCGGTGCGCCGCGGGCGGCACGCGCATCGTGCTGGAGCGTGGCGGCCGCGATCAGGCAGGCAGCTCCTGGAGCACGACGAGCGCGTTCCAGCACGCGTGGAGCAGCATGCCGGGATAGATGCTCCGGGAACGCCGGCGCATGTAGCCGAAGCACAGCCCCATCAGGAAGTGGCTGGGGAACATCAGCGGCGACAGATGCAGCACGCTGAAGAGGGCGGCCTGGATGAGCCACGCGTCCCGCGCGTTGAGCACGCGCTCGAGCGTGGACTGGATCACGCCGCGGAACGCGAGCTCCTCGAAGACCGCCGGCATCGCGCTGATCAGCAGGAGCATCGACCAGAGCGGCCAGCCGGCGCGCGTATACGTGGCCGTGGCGGACGACATCGGGACGCCCAGCCGCTCGATCACCCAGAAATAGGCGGTCGCAAGCGCCACGAACAAGAATGCGATCGCGATGAGCACGACCGAGTCGCGCAGCCCCGAAGGGCGAAGCTGGAACAGGAAAAGCAGCTTGCGATAGCGCAGGCCGGCGGCAACCAGAACGATGGCCGCGTCGACGGCGCTCGCGATGACGCTCAGCCAGGGCGAATGGGCCGAGCGCCAGGCGATGCCGAACACGAACGACGTGGCGAGGAGCAGGCCGAACAGCCAGCCCACGCGCTTGAGCTCGCCCCAATGCTCGATGAATCGCGTGCGCGACACGCTGGCGACCCGGTGCTCGGGCGCTACCGCCGATGGGATGAGGGATTCGCCGCAGCCCGGGCAGAACTGCGTGCCGCTACGCACGCTCCTGCGACAGGCGGGGCACTGCCGGCCGGCTTCAGGCACCCGCGGTGCGCAGCGCCAGCGCGGCTTTGATCCCCCTGATCAGGAACGCGATGATGATGATCTTCATCAGCAGGCCCTGCCCCAGCGTGGCCGGGTCGCTGATGGCGGCGTAGGCGATGACCACCGCGTAGGTCGCGGTCGCGATCAGGACCGCCGGCAGCGGCGAGCGCCGCCCCCAGAGCGCAAGCGCCAGCATGATCGCCGCGATGATGAGATTCACGATCAGCACGCCCCACGGCTCCCAGGCGAGCTGCTTGCGCAGCGCCCCGACGGTGTAGGTCTGTCCGCCGATGGGGGTCGGATAGGTCGTGGCCGGGTCCGCTCCCTCCAGCTTCACGAGCGCCGTGTCGGCCGCGCCCTTGGTGATGAAGAAAAACGCGATCCCGGCGATCACGAAGACCACCGCGAGGACCTTGATGGCGCCGGTGGCCGCCTTCACGTTCTTCCGGTTCTCGTAGTCCTCCGCGGTCGGCATCGGCTTGCCGCATTTGCCGCAGAAGCGGTCGTAGGGCTTCGCGAGCGTGTCGCACGCCGCGCACTTGATCGGCTTCTTGCCGGTCTCGACCACCCGGTTGCCGTCGACCTTGAGGTCGATGCCCGGGGCACCGATGAATTGCTTCCTGAGCGAGAGCGCCGCGCTGCGGCCGTCGGGCAGCGAGAAGGCGATCTCCCCCTTGGGCCCCATCTTGCGGGAGTTGTGCACTTCGGCTCCGTTGACCGCGACGATCTTCTTGCCGAAGGCGCCGAAGTGCGCCTTTACGGTGTTCGCCTCATCCACTTCCCATGTCTTATCCACCGTGATCCCCCCTTACGCCGCCATGCTACGCCGAATGCTCTTATCCTCCTGTATTGGGGGGGACTGACATGCGCCACAAAGCTGCCTCATCGATCGCGCTCGCCGCGCTCGCCGCAATTTTCGCCGCCCACCTGAGTGCGCAAACGCCCGCCGGCCAGGCGAAGCCGCCGGCGAAGGGCACCGTCCTCGTCACGCTCGGCACGAGCGGCGGACCGCTGCCGCGGCCCGGCCGCACGCAGTCGTCCAACCTGCTGGTCGTCAACGGCACGCCGTACCTCATCGACGCCGGCGACGGCGCGACGCGCCGCATCGTGCGAGCGGGCTACGACTTCCGGAGGATCGGCCAGGTGTTCATCACCCACCCGCACAGCGACCACACCAACGGCCTCGCCACGCTCCTCGCCTCGCAATGGGAGTACCAGCGCCGCGAGCCGACCGACATCTACGGCGGCGGCGTCGAGGCGCTCGTCCAGGGCGCGATCGCCTACCTCACGCCGAACGCCGAGATCCGCTGGGCTGAGGGCAAGCGCATCAAGATGGCGGAGGTCTTCCGCGGCCACGACGTCGCGCCCGGCGCGGTCTACCAGGACGCCAACGTCAAAGTCAGCGCAGTCGAGAACACCCACTTCAACTTCCCGCCCGACTCACCCGGCTACGGCAAGTACCGCTCGTACTCCTATCGCTTCGACACGCCGGGCCGCTCGATCGTCTTCACCGGCGACACCGGGCCGTCCGAGGCGCTGACCCGGCTCGCCAAAGGCGCCGACGTCCTCGTCACCGAGGTCACCGCGGTCGACGAGGTGATCGAGGTGATGAAGAAGAACGGCGCCTGGCAGGCAAAGACGCGCGACGAGCAGGAGGGCTGGATCCGGCACATGAACGACGAGCACGTCACGCCCGAGCAGGTCGGCCGCATGGCGGCGGCCGCGGGCGTCAAGACCGTGGTGATGACGCACCTCTCGCCGACCGTCGATCCGAAGGACGATTACCAGCGGTATGCCGATGGGGCGAGAAAGTTCTTTTCCGGCTCGATCCTGCTCGCCAAGGATTTGATGCAGTTCTAGTCGCGCTACAGCCGCTTCGCCACCTCTTCCAGCATCACCTCGGTCGCGCCGCCGCCGATCGACTGCACGCGCGCGTCGCGCGTCATGCGCTCGATGGGCGACTCGCGCAAGAAGCCTGAGCCGCCGTGGAACTGCAGGCAGTCGTACATCACCTCGTTCACCAGCTCGCCGCAGTAGGCCTTCGCCATGGACACTTCGCGCACACAATCCTTCCCTTGGGCATCCAGCGCGGCGGCATACCAGACGAGCTGGCGGCCGGCCTCCACTTTGGCCGCGAGCATCGCCAGGCGCTGGCGGATCGCCTGCTTGTCCCAGAGCGGCGCGCCGAAGGCCTTGCGCGTCTTCACGTACTCGAGCGTCAGCTCGAGCGCCTTTGCGCTTTCCCCTATCGCCATCGCGCCGATCGCGATGCGCTCGTTCTGGAAGTTGC
>VBCP01000271.1 GCA_005888925.1 Betaproteobacteria bacterium
TAGCTCGTGCTCTCGGGCTCGTCGTCGGCCACGAGATAGATCGCCGCGGCGCTCGACAAGCCCGCGACGAGCACGATGGCGGCGGCGAGGAACAGGCGCGTTCGCTGGCTCAGTCGAGCCTCCGCAAAGAAAACGCCCCGCAGGCTCGCGCCCCGGGGCGTTTGGTGCTGCAGGCAGCCGGCCAGCTACTGGCCGGACCCCCGATGCTTAGGATTGCCCCCCGGAACTGCGGGTGGATCCGTTAGAGTCCTGCCGGCCGGTGTTGCCTTGGTCATCTCTCACAGGATCACCTCCTTTCATAAGTTGCCAGGCTTTAGTTTAGCAAATTAGTCAACCCCGACGCCGTAGCGGGTAACAAGGGCGCCCCAGCGCTCGACCTCGTCCTGCAGGAACTTGCTTTGCTCGCCTGGCGCAATCGCCAGCACCCGCCCGCCGTCCTTGTCGACGCGCCCCGCAAATTCCGGGTCGCGCAGTATCTCGGCCACCACGTTTCGAAGGAGAGCGACCGTGGGCGCAGGCGTCGCCGCGGGCGCGAACATCGCGAACCAGCTTTCGAGGTGTGGCGTGCGGGCCGCCGAAGACACGGCATAGGCACGTAGCCGTCCCGACTGGACGTGGTGCTTCACCGCCGAGAGGTTATCCATCATCAGGTCGATGCGGCCGGCCAGCATTTCCTGATGCACCGCCGGCGCCGCCTTGAACGGCACGTGGACGAGCTCGAGCCCGAGCTGCTTGAGCAGGATCGTGGCCCAGACATGTTGCAGGGTGCCCAGGCCCGGGGAGCCGTAGGTGAGCTTGCCGGGGCGCTCTTTCGCGTACTGGACGAAATCCGCCAATCGAGCTGGAAGGTCAGCGCGTGCGACGAGGGCAAACGGGTAGGCGGAGATGTAGCCGAGCGGCACGAAATCGCGCAGCGGCTCGTAGGGCAGGTTCTTCACCAGCGCTTTGTTCATCACCATGTTGAAGATGCCGCCGACGAGCAGCGTGTAGCCGTCGGGCGCCGCCTTGGCGACGTAGTCGGTGCCGATGATGCTGCCGGCGCCGGGACGGTTCTCGACCACCACGCTACTGCGCAGCCGCTCGGTCATCTTCTGCGCCATGTGCCGCGCCAGGATGTCGGTGCCGCCGCCGGGCCCGATCGGCACGATCAGGCGGATCGGACGTACGGGATAATCCTGCGCCTGCGCGGCGGCGCCGAGGAGGCACGTGATAATGGCGAGGATGTGGCGCATCGCTGTTCTGCTCCTTGGGACGGTGCTCAGCTCAGTTTACCTATTGGAGAGCTGGGCCCAATATCCGGTACGCCCCGTGCGCCTGGTCGTGCCGGCGAGCCCGGGCGGCGCGAGCGATCTCGTGGCGCGCATCCTGGCTCCGTCGCTCTCGGCCGAGCTCGGCCAGCCTTTCATCGTCGAGAACCGCGTCACTTCCGGCGGCATCATCGCCACGCAGCAGGTCGCCGAGTCGGCGCCCGATGGGCATATGCTGCTCGTCACCTTCGATACTTTCGCGGTGAACCGATTCCTCTTCAAGGATCTGAAATGGGATCCGCTGCGCGACTTCGCGCCGCTCATGCAGGTGTGCCGCTTCCCGCAGGTGCTGGTGGTGCACCCGAGCCTCGGAGTGAAGTCGGTGAAGGAATTCGTCGCGCTCGCCAAGGAGAAGGGCGCGAGTTTGAACTACGGGTCCGCGGGCCCGGCCTCGTCGAGCCGCCTCGCCTATGAGCTGTTCAAGGATGTCGCTGGCATCGAGACGGTGCCGATCCATTACCGCGGCGGTGGCCCGGCGATGCAGGACCTCGTGTCGGGCCAGGTGCAGGTGATGCTGATCCAGGGCGGCGGCGCCATTGCGCAGCATGTGAAAGCGGGCAAGCTGATCGCGCTTGCGGTGAGCACGGCTGAGCGCTCCAAGTACTATCCCGGACTGCCGAGCATCGGCGAGACCTATCCCGGATTCGATTCGGCGTCCTGGGGCGCGATCTTCGCGCCTGCGGCGACGCCGAAGCCGGTGCTCGATAAGTTGCACGCGACGCTGTCGAAACTGCTGGCCGACCCGCTGGTGCGCGAGCGGCTCGAAGCGCAGAGCTGCGACATCATCGGCGGCACACCCGAGGCGCTCACCGAGCTGGTGAAAGCCGAGCAGGCGAAGTGGGGTGTCATCATTCGCGACAAGAACATCACGGTGGACTGACATGGCTGCGCATCTACTTCCGTATGCCGATCTGCACGAGCACCTGAAGAAGCTGGAAGCTGCGGGGCTCCTCATCCGCGTCGACCGGGCGATCAACAAGGACACCGAGATGCATCCGCTGGTGCGCTGGCAGTTCCGCGGTGGCATCGCCGAGAAGGACCGCAAGGCGTTCCTCTTCACCAACGTCACCGACAGCAAGGGCCGCAAGTACGACATCCCGGTAGTGGTCGGCGCGCTCGCGGCGAGCCGCGAGATCTACCGCATCGGCATGAACTGCCCGCTCGAGAAGATCAACGAAGTGTGGATGCGCGCCATCGCGCAGCCGATTGCCCCGAAAATCGTGGACCAGGCGCCGTGTCACGACATTGTCATCCAGGGGGCGGAGCTGGATCGCGCCGGCCGCGCGCTGGATGCGATCCCGCTGCCGATCTCGACGCCGGGATGGGACATCGCACCGTACACCACGCTCTCGCAGTACATCACGCGCGACCCGGAGACCGGCGTGCAGAACATGGGCATCTACCGCGGCCAGCTCAAAGCGCCGCGGCGACTGGGCATGAATCCGTCGCTCGAGCTGCGCCCCGGCATCTATACCCACTGGCAGAAAGTGAAGAAGAAAGGCCAGAAGCTCGCCGCCGCGGTCGTCCTCGGCGCACCGCCCTGCGTCGCGTTCACCTCGGCGCAGAAGGTGCCGGAAACGATCGACGAGAGGGCTGGATCGATACCGAATATCTGGAGCCGGAAGCGCCATTCGGTGAGTCGCATGGGCACGTGAACCTGCAGGAGTACAACGCGTTCATGGAGGTGACCTGCATCACGCGGCGCAAGGACGCCATCCTCACCTCGATCATCTCGCAGGTGACGCCGAGCGAGTCGAGCCTGATCAAGCGCGTCGCGCTCGAGCCGCTGTACCTGCAGCACCTGCGCCAGGCGCTCGGCATCCAGGGCGTGAAGCGCGTGTCGATGCACGAGCCGCTCACCAATCTGCGCAAGGTGGTGGTGCTGATCCTCGAGCGCAACATGCCGAGGACCGAAATCTGGCGCGCGCTCTACGGCGCGGCGGCGTGGAACCGCGCCGCCGGCAAATACATCATCGCGGTGAACGAGGACATCGATCCCGACAACGCCGATGCGCTCTTCTGGGCGATGTCCTACCGCGCGAACCCCGATCTCGATCTGCAGATCCTGCGCCACCGCGATCAGGGTCATGGCCCGCGCAGCCAGCGCAATGACGGCGAGGATGCCTCGGTGCTGATCGACGCGACGCTGAAGGAGGACTTCCCGCCGATCTCGCTACCCAAGCGCGAGTACATGGAGCGCGCGCGCGAGATCTGGCAGGAGCTCGGCCTGCCGCCGCTCAAGCCCGAGGCGCCGTGGTTCGGCTACAGTCTCGGCGACTGGCCCGAGGAGCTCGAGCAGGCCGCCCAGCTCGCCGTCAAGGGCGAGTACTTCCAGACGGGCGAGAAACTGGTGCAGCGCCGCCGCAAGGATGTGGCAATGAACAGCGAGGTGCGGCGTCCTCGCGGAGAGAAGGCGGAATCGGACGAATGATTCGCTGGATCGTTTTCTTCCTGGTAACGACCACCGCCCAGGCCCAGCCCGCGGGCCTGCCGACGCGCGAAGGCCTGCCCACGCTCGCGCCGATCCTCGAGAAGGTGATGCCGGCGGTGGTCAACATCGCGGTGCTGCAGAGGAGCCCGGAGGAGGAGAACCCGCTGCTGCGCGATCCGTTCTTCCGGCGCTTCTTCGGCGGGCCGCAGCAGGCGGAGCCGCAGGTGGCCGCGGGCTCCGGCGTGATCGTCGATGCGAAAAACGGCTATGTGCTCACCAACGCGCACGTCGTCAAGGACGCGCGCGAGATCATGGTCACGCTGCGCGACAACCGGCGCCTGCCGGCGAAGCTGGTGGGTGCCGATCCGGGCACCGATGTCGCGGTGGTCAAGGTCGAGCCGACGCGGCTCGTGGATCTCAAGTTCGGCGACTCGGACGCGCTGCAGGTCGGCGACTTCGTGGTCGCCATCGGCAATCCCTTCGGCATCGGGCAGACCGCGACTTCCGGCATCGTCTCCGCGCTTGGCAGGAGCGGCCTTTCGGTCGAAGGCTACGAGCACTTCATCCAGACCGATGCCTCGATCAATCCCGGCAATTCCGGCGGGGCGCTCGTCAACCTGAAAGGCGAGCTGGTCGGCATCAACACGGCGATCATCGGGCCGGCGAATGTCGGCATCGGCTTCGCCGTGCCCTCGGTGCTGGCGCGCGCGGTGATGGACCAGCTGATCCGTTTCGGCGAGGTCAAGCGCGGCCGCCTCGGCATCGCGATGCAGCCGGTGGTGGGCGGCGGCGACGGCGCATTGATTGCAGAAGTCGAGCCGAACTCGCCGGCCGCGGCAGCCGGCCTGCGCAAGGGCGACGTGGTGATCGAATCGGTGGATTTGAAGCTGCAGCGCGGCAAGGAAACGCAGACCGTGAAGGCGCAGATCGGCGAGATCGACAAGACGCAGACCGCCGGCGGCCAGTCGCTCGCGGAGCTCAACGGCGCGGCGCTCGCCGAGGTGGAGCGCAAGGGGCTGCCGGGCAAAAACCGCGCGCTGCTCGTGACGAAAGTCGAATCGGGCTCGCCGGCCTTCGGCCACGGCATTCGCCCTGGCGATCTGATCATCGGCGTCAACCAGCGCCGCGTCACCACGACGCAGGAGCTCGCCAAGGCGCTGCGCGCCTCCGGCCGCCTCGCGCTCAACGTGGTGCGCGGCGAGTTCCTGCTGACGATCCAGCTGCGCTGACTATTCTCGCGCTCGCGCGATTTTCTTCACATCGGGTAGCCGGCGCAGCGCGCGCATGACGCGCGCGAGATGCTGGCGGTTGGCCACTTCGATCACCAGGTGCATGGTGGTGAAAAGCGCGCGGTCCTCTTCGGTGGCGATCGAGTCGATGTTCGAGCCGGCCTCGGCGATCTGCGAGGCGACGCGCGCCAGCACGCCGCGCTGGTTCTCCACCATGACGTGGACCGCCGCCTGGAACAGCCGATTGGTGCGCGGGTCCCATTCGACGTCGAGCCACTGGTCGGGCTCGTTCTTGCGCGAGCGCACGATGCTCGCGCAATCGGACTGGTGCACCACCAGGCCCTGGCCCTTCTTGATCGAGCCGACGATGGCGTCGCCCGGGATCGGTCGGCAGCAGGTGGCGAGCTGCACCGCCATGCCTTCGGTGCCGCGGATCGTGACGCTCGCGCCGAGCGCCTCCTCGCGCTGCGGGTCGGCATGCTTGAGCAGGCGCCGCGCCACGACGGCGGGCAGGCGCTTGCCCAGGCCAATGTCGGCGAGCAGCTCCTCCTTCGAGCGCGCACCGCCGTCTCGCACCACGCGCTCCCAGCTCGCATCATCCACTTCGGCTAGCGAGCCCTTCAGCGCGCGCAGCGCCTGGTCGAGCAGGCGCTCGCCCAGTCCCGCCGACTCCTCGTACTGCATGGTCTTCAGGAAGTGGCGGATGTTGGAGCGCGCCTTGCCGGTGCGCACGTACTGCAGCCATCCCGGGTTCGGCTTGGCGTGGCTGGCGGTGATCACCTCGACGCGGTCGCCGTTGCGCAGCTCCTGGCGCAGCGGCACCAGCTCGCCGTTCACCTTGGCGGCGACGCAGCGATTGCCGATGTCGGTACACATGTTCCAGAAATTCCTGCGGGTCGCCTGACTGGTGCTGGATTTCGAGCAGCGACTGCAGCCAGCGGTGCGTCTGCTTCTGCAGCTCGGAGAGCTTGTCGGTCTCGTCCTTGTACAGCCAGTGCGAGGCGACGCCGGATTCGGCGAGGCGGTGCATCTGGTCGGTGCGGATCTGCACTTCGACCGGCACGCCATGCGGACCGATCAAGTCCGTGTGGATCGACTGATAGCCATTAGCTTTGGGGATCGCGATGTAGTCCTTGAACTTGCCGGGAATCGGCTTGTACAGCCCGTGCAGCGCGCCCATGGCGAGGTAGCAGGTAGGAACGTCCTTGACGACGACCCGCAGGCCGAAGATGTCGTGCACCTCGGAGAAGCTCAGGTGCTTCTCGATCATCTTGCGGTAGGTGGAATACACATGCTTCTCGCGTCCCTGGACCGTGGCGTCGATGCCGCCCT
>VBCP01000034.1 GCA_005888925.1 Betaproteobacteria bacterium
AAGTTCCTCGGCGAGATCACCCTCATGGGCCAGCCTTTCGTCAAGGACGACAAGCAGACCGTGGAGAAGATGCTCGCCGCGAGGAAGGCGAAGGTGAACGCCTACGCATTTTTCGTCGTCGGCGAGGGCATCGAGAAGAAGTCGAGCGACTTCGCCGCCGAAGTCATGGCCCAGGCGGGCAAGGCCCATTGACACCTAAATACAAAAGGATCCTGCTCAAGCTGTCAGGCGAGGCCCTGATGGGCGAGGATCCCTTTGGCATCAACCGGCAGACGATCGAGGGCATCGTCGCCGAGGTCGCGCAGGTGTCGCGCCTGGGCGTGGAGATCGGCGTCGTGATCGGCGGCGGCAACATCTTCCGCGGCGTGGCGCCCGGCGCCGCCGGCATGGACCGCGCCACCGCCGACTACATGGGGATGCTCGCCACGGTGATGAACGCGCTCGCGCTGCAGGACGCCATGCGCCAGGCCGGCATCTCGAGCCGCGCGCTCTCGGCGCTCAACATCGAGCAGGTGGTCGAGCCCTACATACGCGGCAAGGCGATCCGCTACCTGGAGGAGGGGAAAATCGTCATCTTCGCTGCCGGGACGGGGAATCCATTCTTTACCACCGACACGGCCGCGGCGCTGCGCGGCAGCGAGATGGGCGCGGAGATCGTGATCAAGGCGACCAAGGTCGACGGCATCTACACCGCCGACCCGAACAAGGATCCGCGTGCCCAGCGCTACACGCGCCTGAGCTTCGACGAGGCGATCGTGAAGAACCTCAAGGTGATGGACGCCACCGCGCTGACGCTGTGCCGCGACCAGAAGCTGCCGATCAACGTCTTCAGCATCTTCAAGAAGGACGCGCTGCGCCGCGTGGTGCTCGGCGAGGACGAGGGCACGCTGGTTCACGTATGATTTCCCGCTGGAGAGGGCCATGGTGATCGCTGATCTCAAGAAGACGACCGACCAGAAGATGGACAAGACCATCCAGGCGTTCAAGGCCGACCTCGCGAAGGTGCGCACCGGGCGCGCGCACACCGGCCTGCTCGACCATATCCACGTCGATTACTACGGTACGCCGACGCCGCTCAATCAGGTGGCCAAGGTGACGCTGCTCGATGCGCGCACCATCGGCGTCACGCCGTTCGAGAAGAAAATGATCCAGGCCGTGGACAGGGCGATCCGCGAGTCGGACCTTGGGCTCAATCCCGCCACCCAGGGCGACACGGTGCGCGTGCCGATGCCGCTGCTCACCGAGGAGCGGCGCAAGGAGCTCACCAAGGTGGTGAAGCACGAGGCCGAGAACGCGCGCGTCGCGGTGCGCAATCTGCGCCGTGATGCCATCCACCACCTGAAGGATGCGCTCAAGAAGTCCGAAGTGTCGGAGAACGACGAGCGCCGCGCGCAGGACGAGGTGCAGAAGATGACCGACCGCCACATCGGCGAGATCGACAAGCTGCTGCAGGAAAAGGAGAAGGAGCTGATGGCCGTATGAAGCACCCGAGCTCGACGCAGGCGGTTCCCGCGCACAGCGGCGTGCCGCGCCACGTCGCCGTCATCCTGGATGGCAACGGCCGCTGGGCGCGCAGCCGCATGCTGCCGCGCATCGCCGGCCACCGGCGCGGGCTGGAAGCGGTGCGCGCCACGGTGCAGAACTGCGCCGAGCGCGGCATCGAATTTCTGACGCTGTTCGCCTTCAGCTCCGAGAACTGGCGCCGCCCGGCCGAGGAAGTGGCGCTGCTGATGCAGCTCTTCCAGGCCGCGCTGTCGAGCGAGGTCGAGCGCATGCACCGCAACGGCGTGCGCCTCAAGGTGGTCGGCGACGTGCGGCGTTTCGATCCCAAGATCCGGGCGCTGATCGAGCAGGGCGAGCGCCTCACCGCCGACAACCGCCGCCTCACCCTCACCATCGCGGCGAATTACGGCGGACGCTGGGACATCCTGCAGGCGCTGACGCGGCTCAACGCGGAGAAAGGACGCCTGGAAAACATCGACGAGGCGGCGCTCGCGCCCTATCTCGCGATGAGCTACGCACCGGAGCCCGATCTCTTTATCCGCACCGGTGGCGAGCAGCGCATCAGCAATTTCCTGCTCTGGCAGCTCGCCTACAGCGAGCTCTACTTCACCGAGACGCTGTGGCCCGACTTCGACGCTGCGGCGCTCGACCAGGCAATCGCTTCCTACCGCCAGCGCGAGCGCCGCTTCGGCCGCACCAGCGAGCAGGTCGCCGCTTCTTCAAGCTCCGGCAAGCGGGCCGAGGTCGCCTGAGCCGCGCGCTCGCCGCGCGGCTCGCCACCGCGACCGCGCTGATCGCCGCATTTCTCGCTGCCCTTTTCCTGCTGCCGAAGCTCTGGCTCGCAGTGCTGGTCGCGCTGATCGTCGCGGCAGGCGGCTTCGAGTGGGCCCGGCTTTGCCGCCTGCGCGGCCCTGCCGCCTGGGTGTATGCGGCGCTGGTCGGCGCAGCGTTTACGGCTCTCTTCGCCATCGGCGACAGCGCCGCGCGCCCTGCGCTCGTGACGGCAGCGGTATTTTGGCTGCTCGCCGCACCGCTGTGGCTCGCGCGCGGTGTCGGCATGCAGCATCGCACCGCGTTGGTGCTCAGCGGCTTCGTCGTGCTGGTACCGGCAGGCCTGGCGCTGGCGGCGCTGCCGCCGCTGAAGGTGCTGGCGGTCCTCGTGCTGGTCTGGATCGCCGACACCGCGGCCTATTTCGTCGGCCGCACTTGGGGACGGCGCAAGCTCGCGCCGTCCATCAGCCCCGGCAAGACCTGGGAGGGCGCGGCGGGCGGCGTCTTGGGGGCGCTCGCCTACGCTATCATCTGCGGCGGTTTCGTCGGCGGCGCCGCCTGGCTGGCGCTCGTCGGCGGCGCGGCGCTGCTCGCCGTGCTGAGCATCGTCGGCGATCTTTTCGAATCGGCGGCGAAGCGCCAGGCGGGGGTCAAGGACAGCGGCACGCTGCTGCCGGGGCACGGCGGCATCCTCGACCGCATCGACAGCGCCACCGCCACGCTGCCGCTGGCGGCGCTGTTGCTGCCTTGGATGAGGGCAAACGCGTGAATCTCGCAATTCTCGGCGCGACCGGATCGATCGGCTCCAGCACCCTCGACGTCGTGGCGCGCCATCGCGAACGCTACCGCGTGTTCGCGCTGAGCGCACACCGCTCGGCGGACGCGCTGCTCGCGCTGTGCCGGGTTTCGCGGCCGAGCTACGCCGTGCTCTCGGGCATGCCGCGCGACGCGCAGCTCGCCGCGGCGTTCGCGCAATGCGGCACGGAGCTGCTTTTCGGCGCCGCCGCGCTCGAGCAGGTGGCGGCCGATGCGCGCTGCGATATCGTGATGGCCGCGATCGTCGGCGCCGCCGGCCTTGCCTCGACGCTCGCCGCCGCTCGTGCCGGCAAGCGCGTACTGCTGGCGAACAAGGAAGCGCTGGTCATGGCGGGGCCGCTGCTGATGCGCGCGGCGCGCGAAGGCGGGGCGACGCTGCTGCCCGTAGACAGCGAGCACAACGCGGTGTTCCAGTGCCTGTCGGACATCAGGGCCGTGCGCCGCATCGTGCTGACCGCATCGGGCGGGCCGTTCCGCGCCGCCGTGCTCGAGTCGCTCGAAGCGGTCACGCCCGCCGAAGCCTGCGCCCACCCGAACTGGGTGATGGGACGCAAGATCTCGGTCGACTCGGCGACGATGATGAACAAGGGCCTCGAGGTGATCGAGGCGCGCTGGCTGTTCGACGTCGCGCCCGAGGTGATCGAGGTGGTGATCCACCCGCAAAGCATCGTGCATTCACTGGTCGAATACGTGGACGGCTCGCTCATCGCCCAGCTTTCCAATCCCGACATGCGCGTGCCGATCGCGCACGCGCTCGGCTACCCCGAGCGCATCGCCTCGGGCGCGCGGCCGCTCGACCTCACCGCGATGAAGGATCTGTCCTTCGAGCGGCCCGACGAGCGGCGCTTTCCGTGCCTGCGCCTCGCCTACGCCGCGCTCGAGCGCGGCGGTACCGCGCCCGCCGTGCTGAACGCGGCCAACGAGGTCGCGGTCGAGGCGTTCCTCGCCGGACGGCTGCCTTTCACCGGTATCGCGCGCGTCATCGCCGATACGCTCGATGCCGTGCCGACGGGGGAGGCCGCGAACCTGGAAGCGGTGATGGCCGCCGATGGCGAGGCGCGCCGCGCGGCGCTCGCGCGCGTCCCGGGCATGACGGTGGCCGCATTCCATCCATGAGCCTGCTGCAGACCATCCTCGCGTTCATCGTTGCGCTCGGCGTGCTCATCGTGGTGCACGAGTACGGGCACTACTTGATCGCGCGGCTGTGCGGCGTGAAAGTGCTGCGCTTCTCGGACGGATTCGGGCGTGCGCTCGCCACCTGGCGGCTCGGTGCCGATCGCACCGAATGGGTGGTGGCGGCGATTCCGTTCGGCGGCTACGTCAAGATGCTGGATGAGCGCGAGGGCCCGGTCGAGCCCGCCGAGCTCGCTCGCGCGTTCAACCGCCAAAGCGTGTGGAAGCGCTTTGCCATCGTGATTGCCGGGCCGCTTTTCAATTTTGCCTTCGCCGTGCTGGTGTATGCGGGCCTCTTCATGTACGGGCTGCCCGAGGCGCGTCCGGTGCTCGCCAATCCGCCGCCCGACACCCTGGCTGCCGCAGCCGGGGTGCGCGCGGGCGACACGGTGCGCGCGATCGACGGCGAATCGATCGCCACCTGGCAGGAGCTGCGCTGGCGCGTGCTGCAGGCGGCGCTGCAACACGAAGCGGTGCGCCTCGAGACGCAGGACGAGCGCGGCAACATTGCCGAGGTGAAGCTCGATCTGCGCGGCTTCCCGTCCGCGGACGTGGAAGCCGACGTGCTCGAGCGCGTGGGCTTGCGCCTTTACCGGCCGCCGCTGCCGGCGGTGCTCGGCCAGATCGTGCCGGGCGGGGCGGCCGAGCGTGCCGGGCTCGCCGTCGGCGACCGCATCGTGCGCGCCGATGGCATGCCGATCGAGACGTGGGAGGCGTTCGTCAACGCCGTGCGCTCGCGGCCGGGCGGCGCGCTTTCGCTCAGCATCGAGCGCGCGGGCGCAGCGCGCACGCTGGAGGTGACACCCGACGCCGTAAGCGCGGGCGGCACGCGCATCGGGCGCATCGGCGCCGGGGCGCAGCAGCCGGAGGGCTACGCCGAGAAGCTCCTGGTGCGCGTGCAGTACGGTCCGCTCCGGAGCATCGCGCGCGCGAGCGCGAAGACCGCCGACATTTCGCTCTTCAGCCTGAAGATGCTCGGCAAGATGCTGATCGGCGAGGTGTCGTGGCGCCATCTCTCGGGGCCCGTGACGATCGCCGACTTCGCCGGCCAGTCGGCGAGTCTCGGCTGGGTGTCCTATCTCACCTTCCTCGCGCTGATCAGCATCAGCCTGGGCGTGCTGAACCTGCTGCCCATTCCACTGCTCGATGGCGGGCACCTGATGTACTATGCGATCGAGATCGTTAAGGGGAGGCCGGTTTCCGAGCGCTTCATGGAGCTCGGACAGCGCGTCGGTCTTGCGCTGCTGCTAGTGATGATGGCCTTCGCCTTCTACAACGACCTGAATCGCCTGATTACCGGTTGATGATTCGCAGAGGTTTGGCCGCGGTGCTCGCCGCGTGTGCGCTCGCGGCGGCGGCCGCGGCGCAGGCGCAGGCGTTCCGCCCCTTCACCGTCAAGGACATCCGCGTCGAGGGCCTGCAGCGCACCGAGCCCGGCACGGTGTTCAGCTACCTGCCGGTCAAGGTCGGCGAGACCATGACCGAAGAGAAGGCCCAGGCGGCGCTGCGCGCGCTCTACGCCACGGGCTTCTTCAAGGACGTGCGCCTCGAGATGGACAACGACGTCCTCGTGGTGTACGTCGAGGAGCGCCCGGCGATCGCGCAGATCGACTTCTCGGGCATGAAGGAGTTCGAGCCCGACACGGTGCGCAAGGTGCTGCGCGACATCGGCATGGCCGAGGGCCGCATCTTCGACCGCGCGATGCTCGACAACACCGAGCTCGAGATCAAGCGGCAGTACCTGTCGCGCGGGCTCTACGCGGCGGAGGTGCAGACCACCGTGACGCCGCTCGAGAGGAACCGCGTCGGCATCAGCATCGCGGTGACCGAGGGCGAGACCGCCAAGATCCGCGGCATCAACCTGGTCGGGGCCAACGCCTTTTCCGAGCGCGAGCTCCTCGGCCAGTTCGTGCTGCGCACCCCCGGCTGGCTCACCTGGTACACCAAGCACGACCGCTACTCGCGCGAGAAGCTCTCCGCCGACCTCGAGAACCTGCGTGCGTTCTACCAGAACCGCGGCTACCTCGACTTCAGCATCGAATCGACGCAGGTGTCGATCACCCCGGACCGGCGCGACATCTACATCACCGTCAACTTCGTCGAGGGCGAGAAATACAGCGTGTCGAAGGTCGAGCTGTCGGGGAAGCCGGCGACGTGTTCTCGCGCGAGAAGCTCACCGCCACCACCAAGGCGATCTCCGACCGCCTGGGCAACGACGGCTATGCCTTCGCCAACGCCAACGCCATCCCCGAGGTCGACAAGGAGAAGCGCAGCGTCTCCTTCAACATCGTCGTCGATCCCGGCCGGCGCGTGTACGTGCGCCGCGTGGACGTCACGGGCAACTCCAAGACGCGCGACGAGGTGGTGCGCCGCGAGATGCGCCAGCTCGAGGGCGCCTATTACGACGCCTCCAAGATCCAGCTGTCGCGCCGGCGCATCGACCGCACGCAATACTTCAGCGAGGTCAACGTCGAGACGCTGCCGGTGGAAGGCAACCCGGACCAGGTCGACGTGGTGTACACGGTGAAGGAAAGGCCCACCGGCGCGCTGCTCTTCGGCCTGGGCTTCTCCAGCGTGGAAAAGCTCGCGCTGTCGGCCTCGCTCACGCAGTCCAACGTCTTCGGCACCGGCAAGTTCCTCGCCTTCAACGTCAGCCACGGCACCGTGAACCAGGTCTATTCGCTGTCGTACGTCGATCCTTACTACACG
The DNA here is from genome assembly GCA_005888925.1 of Betaproteobacteria bacterium. Classification (GTDB taxonomy): domain Bacteria; phylum Pseudomonadota; class Gammaproteobacteria; order Burkholderiales; family SG8-39; genus SCGC-AG-212-J23. The sequence goes on from VBCP01000034.1 coordinate 6,973, forward strand.
GTCGACGGCGTGAGCCAGGGCTTCGATGTCTACAAGCGCAGGACCGATGCTTCGAGGCTCGCGATCGGCGCGTACTCGACCGATGCGCTCGGCGGCGGCATCAAGTTCGGCTATCCGGTCTCCGAGGTGAGCCGCATCGACCTCGGCGTGAACTTCGAGAGCGTGCGCCTGCAGACCTTCGACAACAGCCCGCTGAGCTATCTGGCGTTCGTCCAGCAGTTCGGCAACGACTACCGCTACGGCGCGGCAACGGCGGGCTGGTCGCGCGACACGCGCGACAGCCTGATCACCACGCGCTCGGGCACCTTCATGCGCGCCTCGAGCGAGCTCGCGGGCGGCGACCTGGAATACATGCGTCTGGGTTACCAGCACCAGTGGTACTACCCGGTGTCGCGCGAGCTCACCCTCCTCGCCGGCGGCGAGATCGGCGCCGCGGGCGGCATCGGCGGCAAGCCGCTGCCGTTCTTCAAGAACTTCTTCGCCGGCGGTCCCGGCACCGTGCGTGGCTATCGCTCCTTCTCGCTCGGTCCGCAGGACGTGTTCGGCAACACGCTCGGCGGCAACCGCAAGGCGACCGGCAGCCTGGAGCTGCTCTTCCCGATGCCGGGCGCGGCGCAGGATCCGTCGCTGCGCCTCGCCTACTTCATCGACGGCGGCAACGTGTTCGCGCAGAGTTTCCAGTTCAACGACATGCGCTACTCCACCGGATTCGCGTTCTTCTGGACTTCGCCCTTCGGGCCGCTGCGCCTGTCGTACGCGCAGCCGCTGAATGCCAAGAGCACGGACCGTATCCAGAAGCTACAATTCACCTTCGGCACTGGATTCTAAAGAGCGGGTACCGGATTCTTAAGCAGCCATGACCCCCATTCGATCTCTCGCGCTGCTCGCAGCGCTGCTCAGCTTTGCCGCGATGGCGCAGGACAAACCCGCGGCGCCGTCGCCTTCGACGACACTCACGGGCAAGTTCGGCTTCGTCAACACCGAGCGCATCCTGCGCGACGCGATCCCGGCGCAGCGCGCGCAGAAGAAGATCGAGGCCGAGTTCCAGAAGCGCGACCAGGAGCTCGCGCGCCTGGCCGATCAGCTCAAGCGCATGCAGGACGACCTCGAGAAGAACACCGTGACCATGAGCGAGTCGCAGCGGCGCACCAAGGAGCGCGAGTTCGCCGAGCTCAACCGCGATTTCCAGCGGAAGCAGCGCGAGTTCCGCGAGGACCTCAATCAGCGGCGCAACGAGGAGCTCGCGCAGGTGGTGGAGCAGGCGAACCGCGTCATCCGCCAGATCGCCGAGCAGGAGAAGTACGACATCATCTTCCAGGACGCCGTCTTCGCGAGCCCGCGCATCGACATCACCGACAAGGTGATCAAGGCCCTCGAGGCGGGCAAGCCGCCCGCCAAGTGATCCGATGCCGGGGCCGCTGACCCTCGGCGAGATCGTCTCGCGCCTGGGCGGCCGGGTCGCCGGCGATGCCAGCACGGTGGTGCGCCAGGTCGCCTCCCTCGAAGGCGCCGGCGAGGGTCAGATCAGCTTCTTCACCGGCAGCCGCTATCGCGACCGGCTCGCGTCGACGCGCGCCAGCGCGGTGGTTCTTGGCGCTGAAGCCGAAGGCGAGACCGCGCTGCCGCGCATCGTCGCCGAAAATCCCTACGCCTACTTCGCTCGGCTGTCGCAGCTTTTCAATCCGCTGGTCGCGCAGGCGCCCGGGGTGCATGCTTCGGCAGTGGTGGCGAAGGACGCGAGGCTCGGCGCACGCGTTTCCATCGGTGCCGGCTGTGTCGTGGGCGAGGGCGCGAGCATCGGCGACGACAGCTGCCTCTATCCCCGGGTGGTGGTCTATCCGCGCTGCTCCATCGGGGCACGCGTCATCGTCCATTCCGGCGCGGTCATCGGCGCGGACGGCTTCGGCATCGCCGAGGACCATGGCCGCTGGGTCAAGATTCCGCAGATCGGCGCGGTGCGCATCGGCGACGACGTCGAGATCGGCGCGAATACTACGATCGATCGCGGCGCGAT
>VBCP01000273.1 GCA_005888925.1 Betaproteobacteria bacterium
CTCGCAGCGAGGACTTCGCCACCGAGATGTTCGTCATCATCAACTCGACGCCGACGCGCATCAACAAGAGCCACCTCGTCGATCTCTACGACCGCGTGTCCTTCGCCGCGCCGGACCGCAAGTTCGCCGCGCGCCTGGTCGAGAAGCTCTACGGCGAGGGCGACAGCCCGCTGCGCTATCGCATCAACCGCCTCGGCGGGCGCAGCCAGCGCGACAAGTGGGTGCTGCAGGCGGAGCTCTTCAACGAGCTGCACCGCTGGGTGCGCGGCCGCTGGCGCTCGATCCAGCTCGCCGGCGGCAGCTCGAAGGAAGTGCCGCGCTACTACGCCATCATCCGCGACTTCTTCAAGGCAGCGCGCGCGGTGTTCGGCGACGCGGTGTGGGGCAAGGAAAACTTCATGGTCACCAAGCCGGTCACCATCAAGGCGATGGTGCGCGTGTGCGCCGACCTTGCGCGCGACGACGCCGAGCCCGAAGCCGGCCGCGTGGCGCGCTGGGAGCAGCGCCTCGCGCCGTGGTCGGAGATGGCCAAGCAGTTCCGCGAGGAAGGCTTCTACGAGCGCTTCCCGGCCAAGGGCGAGGTCGAGCGGGTGGCGCGCGTGCATCGCGACTTGGCGCGCGCTGCGGGCATCGAGGCCGGACGCCCGCGGCCCTAGTTCGGAATAGCAGTTCCACCGCCGCTGTTCGCGGCGATATGAAAGCCTTGGGGTTAGCCGTAACTGTCGCCACCCTGACAGGCTGCGCCACGCTCGACGCCGGCCAGTGTCAAAGCGCCTACGACGTCGGCTTTCGCGACGCGATTTTCGGGCTGCAGCGTCAGGAATCGCTCTACGCCTCGCTCTGCAGCCGCAACGGCGTGCAACTCGATACCGCCCGCTACGTCCAAGGCTGGCAGGAAGGAACCTATGAATTCGATCGGCGCAAGGCTCATGGCGGCGTGGACTAGGAGCGCGCTCGTAGCCTGCCTGCTGGCCGCGGGCTGCGCGCAGATCACCGAGACGCAGTGCAAAGCGGCCGATTGGTATCAGCTCGGCTACCGCGATGCCGACATCTACGGCCTGCGGCCGCAGGTGGACCAGTACGCCTACCAGTGCCGCGCATTCGGCGTCCAGGCGGCGTCCGAGACCACCTACATGGCCGGCTGGGTCGACGGCTTCCGCGAATGGAACACGCGCGTGATGGGCAGCGAGTGCTGCGGCACGCGTTGAGCCAAGCCGCCTAGATCGCTCCCGCGGCGGCCAGCCCGTCGATTTCGGCCTGCGTGTGGCCGAGCTCCGCGAGGACCGGGCGCGTGTGCTCGCCGAGTGCCGGCACTGCGTCCATCCTCGGCTCGAAATCCGAAAGGTTGAACGGCGGCTTCAAGGCATCGATCGCGCCGCCCGGGGAGCCCACTTTCGCCCAACGCGAGCGCGCGGCAAGCTGCGGATGGCGCCAGAACTCGTCCATGCCGTTCAAGCGAGCGTTCGCGATGTCCGCCGCCTCGAGCCTTTCGACTACCTGGTCGGCGCTCAGTGTCGAAAGCACGCGCTCGATCTCGGTATGCAGCGCGGCCCGGTTGGCAAAGCGCGCCGGGCTGCTCGCGAAGCGCGGGTCGGTCGCGAGCGCCGCGTGGACCAGCACGATTTCGCAGAAGCGGGCGAATTCGCGCTCGTTCTGCACGCTCAGGAAGATGCTGCCGCCGTCGCCCGCGCGAAACGGGCCGTACGGGACGATGGTGGCGTGGTGCGCGCCGGAGCGCGGCGGGGCGGCGCCGCCATACGCGGCGAAATACGCGGGAAAGCCCATCCACTCGCCGAGTGCTTCGAACATGGTGATGTCGAGCGTCGCTCCCTCGCCGGTTCGTTCACGGCGCAGCAGCGCCGCGAGAATCGAGGAGAAGGAGTACATCCCGGCAGCGATGTCCGCGACCGGGATGCCCGCCTTGCTTGGCGCATCGGCCGTGCCGGTGACCGAAAGCAAGCCTGCTTCGCATTGCACTAGCAGGTCGTAGGCCTTCTTGCCCGCGTAAGGCCCGCTCGGGCCGTAGCCGGATATTCCGCACCACACGAGCCGCGGATGGCGCGCGCGCAGCGCTTCTGCGCCAAGACCGAGGCGCTCGACGGCCCCGGGCGCGAGGTTCTGGACGAACACATCGGCGCGCGCCAGCAGCTTTTCAAGAATCCGCGCCGCCGCGGGGTGCTTGACGTCCAGCGCCAAGCTCTCATTCGAGCGGTTGGTCCAGACGAAGTGCGAGGATTGGCCCTTCACCGTGCGGTCGTAAGCGCGGGCCGAATCGCCGCTGCCCGGTCGCTCGATCTTGATGACGCGCGCGCCGAGCTCGGCGAGCTGCCGCGTGGCGAAAGGTCCGGCGATCACCTGCTCGAGTGCCACGACCGTGATGCCTTCGAGCGGTCTCATGCGAACTCGATCGTCAGGCCGGCGAGCGGCAGCCCGGCGATGCGCGTGCTCCAGACCTCGCCGGGTGTCACCGGATGAGCATCGGTGATGACGCCGGTGGTGACGATCTCCCCCGCGGCGAGCGCCGGCGCGCCGGGCTGCTTCGCGAGCACGCCGACGAGGTGCGCCAGCGCCGCGAGCGGGCTGCCGAGCACGTTCGCGCCCACGCCTTTGTCGACGAGCTCCTCGCCGCGGAAGAGCTGCACCTCGATGCGTGCAAGCAGTCGCTCCGCATCGGCCGGCAGCGGCGCCGGAGCGCCGACGACCAAGCGTCCATGGAGCCCGTTATCGGCGGTCGAGTCCGCGAGCGTGAGCTTCCACCGCGGATGGTGGCATTGCACGATCTCGACGGCGTGCGCCATCCATCCGATGCAGTCGATAAGTGCGCGCCCGTGGGGTGCAGCCTGCAGGCCGAAGCAGATCTCCGGTTCTATGCGCGGGTTGACCAAGCCCTCGAGCGGCACGCGCGCGCGGTTCTGCACGGCTCGGCTCATGGTGCGGTCATAAACCGTCCCCCAGATCGGCTCGTAGACGCCGTAGCGCGGCCAGATGGTGCGGTTGGTGAAGCCGATCTTGCGTCCGACCGGCCGCCAGCCTGCGGCGACGCGGTGCTCGTGGAGCGCACGGGCCACCTCATAGCCGGCGGCGGCGGTCAGGCCGGGGTAGCGCTCGCTGAAACTCGGTACCTCATGCGGCGATTCATGCAGCGCAATGAGCTCGCGAGCCAGCATCCGACGATTCTAGCGGCTGGTTGCGCAACGCTTGGCCGCGTGCCACAGTAATCGCGCAATGATGGATCCCGCGCTCGCCTGGGCAATTGTTGGACTGGTGCTCGTCATCGCCGAGCTCCTGAGCGGCACGTTCTATCTGCTGATGCTCGCCGTGGCAGCCTTCGGCGCGGCGCTGGCTGCGTATTTCGGGCAGAGCTTCCCGGTGCAAAGCATCGTCGCCGCGCTGCTCGCTGCAGCCGGCTGCTACGCCGTGCACGTTTACCGGGCAAAGTCGAGCAGCAAGCGCATGGCGCCGATCGACGCCGGCATGCCGGCGAGCTTTGAGAGCTGGCTGGATGCGCGCTCGCGCCTGGCGCGGGTGCGCTACCGCGGCGCGAGCTGGGACGCGCAGGTGCAAGGCAACGAGGCAGTCGAGCCGGGCGCCACACTTTTCGTCGTCGCCGCCGATGGCAATACGCTCAAAGTCGCCAAAAACCGTCCCGCCGCCTGAGCGCGGCGAGGCGTCTCACGCGCAAGGGGGGAACAC
>VBCP01000274.1 GCA_005888925.1 Betaproteobacteria bacterium
CTCGAGGCTCCAGCCCTCGGAGCGCGAGTACTGGAAGTAGACGTCGGCATAGTCGACTTTGCGTGCGCTGAGCGTGCCGAAGATGCGCTGGAGCTTCGTGGTCTCCAGCTCGAACGGCGCGAGCAGCGTGGTCTTGGCGGTTTCCAGTATCAATTCAATCTCCTGTTGGCGTGCGCCGGCAGCGCGGCCTGCACTTCGCGGATGCGCTCCGGATCGATCTCGGCGAGCACCACGCCTTCGCCTTCGGGCTGCACCGCAAGAATCTCGCCCCAAGGATCGACGATCATGCTGTGGCCGTAGGTGCGCCGACCGCTCGCGTGGCTGCCGCCCTGCGCGGGCGCGACCACGTAAGCCTGGTTCTCGATCGCGCGCGCCCGCAGCAGCGTTTCCCAGTGGGCGGCGCCGGTCGGGACGGTGAAGGCGGAAGGCACGAACATGGCGTCGAAAGCGCCGAGCGCGCGATACAGCTCGGGATAGCGCACATCGTAGCAAACCGACAGCGCCAGCCGGCCGAACGGACTTGCCACCGCTATGGGCCGCTCGCCCGCTTCCAGCGTGCGCGCCTCGTCGTAGCGCTCGTCGCCGGCGGTGAAGCGAAAGAGGTGCATCTTGTCGTAGCGCGCGACACGCTGGCCCGAATCGTCATACACCAGGCAGGCGCTGCGGATGCGCGCCGGGTCGCTGCAGGCGATGGGCGCGGTGCCGCCGACGAGCCAGACCCGGTGCTCGCGCGCCATGCGCGACAGGAAATCCTGGATCGGGCCTTTGCCGGCGGGCTCGCGCACCTTCACCTTGTCGCCTTCGTGCGGCGGCCGCCGCGGCGATCAGGCGTCCCGCGGCGTCCAAGTTCGGCGCGACCTCGGGAGCCGAGACCATTTGCACCGCGGCTACGCGCGTCTTGCTCAAGGCGTGCCGGCCTCGTTCGGCGCCGGCGCGGCGTTTAGCTTGACCACCTTCGGATCGGTCCAGCCGCCGCTCACCTCGAACTCGTGGGCAAAGATCTGGCCGAGCGGGTTCTTGAGCACGCGCTGCGCGATCGCCGCGGCGACGCCCGCGACCGGATTGACGATCGCCACCGCGGTGGAAGCGGTGCCGCCGAGGCTCGGCACCACGCGCAGCTTGAGATCCTGCGTCTCATGCGCGAGGTCCACCTGTCCCGACATCGCCACCTCGGCCGCGGGGCCCGCCATGCGGAACTCGCTGAGCTGCAGCGTGCCGCGCTCGAGGCGCGACACGGCGTCGATGCGGTCGAAGCGAAAGCCCTTGGAGAAGACATCGCGGAAGTCGAGCGCGATGCGCCGCGGCAGCGCCTGCAGGTTCATGAGCGAGATCAACTTGCCCAGGCCCGGATCGATCTCGAGGAACTGGCCGTCCTCGGCGCCGAGCTTGAGATCGCCCGAGAGGCTCGAATAATCGAGCGTCATCGGCTCGCCCAGCCAGCGAACCGAGCCGGCGAGCTCGGCCTTGCCGCCGAGCACGGTATTCGGATAGCCGACGCGCGCGAGGAACTTGCCGACGTCGGCGGCTTCGAGCGTGAACTCGAGCTCGCTCGCGGGCGTCGCGCCGCCGCGCCAGCGGCCGTTCGCGCGCAGGGTCGCATCGGGATTGGCCATCGCCAGCTTCTCGATGCGCCAGTCCTCGCCGTCGCGCTGCGCGGCGAGCTCCACTTTGCCGAGCTGCTTGCCGCGCAGGTTGAAGCGTTCGGCGCTGAAGTCGATCCCCGGCAGATCCGCCGGCTTTGCCGCAACGGCGCCGCCAGAGTCCGCGACCGTGCGCGGCACGCTGAAGTGCAGCAGGCGCGCGACCAGCTGCCCCGTGCCCTCGGCGGTATACGAGAGCTGACCGGCGATTTCATCGGCGTCCAGGACCGCTGACCAGCCGCTCGCGTCGGACGATCCGCGCAGCGCGAGGTTGTGGACGCGCTTGCCGTAGACGTCGAAGCGCCCCAGTCGCATCTCGACCGTGCTCGGCAGCGTGCCTCCGCCGGGCGGGAGTACGGCGCGCCAGCGATCGGCATCGAGCGCCGCGAGCGAGCCGTAAACCAGTATGCCCGGGCGCTCCGGGAGGCGGATCGATGGCCCCGCAGGAGTGAGCGAGAGGCCCGCCCGGCGCACCTGCATCTCCTCGCCCTCGCGCCGGCGGTGGATTTCCGCCGCGGCCAGGCGTGCAAGCGAGATCGAGATCCGGTCGCGCGCGCCACCCTCGGCCGGAACGAATTCCACGCGCAGCGGCAGCGCATCGGCGGCGGCCTTCTCGAGCGGCGGCGGCAGAGCGCTGGTCACGCCGCGCAGCGACGAGTCGACAACGACGCGCTGCAGCCCGTCGCGCAAGCTCACGCTGGCGACATACAGGCTCGAGCCGCTGAGGAAGCGCTTGAGCGGATGATCGAACAGCGCTCCGAGCGCCGCGGGCTGCGCCTCGCCGCGCGCCACGAACTCGACCGCGCCGCCGGCGCGGCTGCCGCCCGCGATGCTGACCGGCCCGCCGAAGATCAGACCGCGCGCCTCGCGCACCGCGAAGCTCGATTCGGTGAAGGCGAGCCTGCCGCGGGCCTGCTCGAGCGGTGGCAGCACGCGGTGCAGCACGAGCTGGTTCGCCGCCAGCTCGTATTCGCCGGCGACTTTGCTTTTGGCGAGCTCGGCGAGCGGCAGCTCGAGCTTGAGGTGCAGGCGTCCGTCGCCGGTCGCGCTCATGCCTTCGGTGAAGCGACCCGCGCTCGTGCGCAGCGGCGAGGACTGGAGGAAGCCGAGGAACTCGGCGGTCGGACCCTGCGCCTCGCCGTTCACCTGCACGCGTTGCGCGCGGCTGCCCAGATCCGCGAGGCTGACCTTCACGTTGTGCAGGCTTGCGCCGAGGACCCTGCCGCTGCGGCCGACGATGTCCAGGCGGTTGCGATCGAAGGCGAGCTCGGCTTCGATGTCCTCGATGCGCGGCCAGCCCTCCGCGTAATGCAGCAGGCCGTGGTGCACGTGCGCCGTGACGAGAAACCGGCCGCGCGCCGGATCGGTGAACGGAAAGTCGCGCAGGTCGCCCTGCAGCCGCAGCTGCACCTCGCTCGCCTGGCCGGCGAGGATGCCTTTGACCAGCCACTCGCGCGGCTTCTCGCCCATCAACGCACCGAGCGGCAGGTAATGCGCCAGGTTCCTGGCGTCGGCGCGGTTGAGCACCGCCGAGACGTCGAGCGTGCCCGGGCCCTCGCCGGAGTAGGCATAGCTGCCGAAAGCATTGCCGCTGAGATCGGCATTCGAGAAGTTGAGTGACGCGACCTGCACGTTCAGGACGCCGCCTTCGCGTTGCCAATCGAGCTGTCCGTTCAGCGTGTCGAACGAAAGCCGCGGCTGCGGAAACACGCGCGGCAGCTCGAGCTCGGCGCCGCGCGACTGCAGATACAGGCGCCCGCTCGCCTGCGTCGCCTCGACCGAGCCGGCGAGCTTGGCGAAGCCCGGCAGCGTCTCGCGCGGCTTGAGGCCCAGATCGAAGAAGCGCGCGCGAGCGCGGTATTGCGCCGGTGCCGCGATCGCGCCCTGCCACTCGAAGCGCACGTCGCCGAGCTGGCCGCGCGGCTCGAGCTCGAGCGCGAGCCTGCGCACTTCCGCCGGCAAAGGCAGCGCCTCGGCGAAATGCGCGAGCGGCGCCAGCTCCAGCGTATTCGCGCTAATCACGCCGCTCTCCGCCTGCCAACCGAGCTGGAAATCCACCGGCGCGAGCGCCGGGCGGCCTGGCGGCGCGAGCGCCAGCTTGCGCGCCGTCAACTGGTAGCCATCGGCAAGCAGGCGCGCCTGCAAACGCCCGCTGATGGAGCCGAGCTCGAGCCGCGGCAGCTCTTCACCGAGTCTCGCGCTGACGCCCGCGAGGGCCACGTCCGCGGTGGCCTGGCGGACCGTACCGCCCTCGACGGTGGTCCACAGCCGCACGGCGCCCTGACCGTCGTGCAGCTCGAGCGGGTAATCGAACCACGGCCGCCACGCCGCAAGATCGGTATAGCCGAGCTCGGCATAGACTTGCCCGCTCCAGCCTGCGGCTTGCGCGAGGCTGCGCCCGGCAAGCTCGGCGCGCAGCTCGAGGCTCGTGCCGAGCGCTTCCGGAAGCCGGCCGGCGAATCCGATCGAATGGCGCTCACCCTCGTTCTTCACGCGCAGGTTGATCGCCGAAAGCGTGAGCGGCGCGGCGGCGCGCTGCTCGTCGCGCCACTCGATCTCCGCGTTGCGCATCTCGATCTCTTCCTGGCCGAGCAGCCAGTCGCTGAAGCCGCCCTCGCCCGCTGCCGGCGAGAGCTTCATCCCGGCGACATAGAAAACGCCAGCGCTGTCGCGGCGCACGGCGAGCCGCAGGCCCTCGATGCGCAGCGCGTGCAGCCGCAGCTGCCCGTGCGCGAGCGAGCGCCATGAGAGAATGTTTTCCACCGAAGGCAGGACCAGCGCTTCGCGCCCTTCGGCGTCGTAGATGCGTACATCCGAGAGGTTGATCTGCGGCCGCAGCCCCAGCCATTCCGCCTCGATGCGGCCGATCTTCACCGGCTGGCCGACGGTCGCCGCGACGCGCGCGACGATTTCAGGCCGGTAGCGCTCGATCTGCGGCAAAAGCCCGTAGCGCAGGCCGAGCACCGCCGCAGCGAACGCGATAAACGCCGCCCAGGCGAGCACTTCCAGGGTTCGCCATAGTCGCTTCATGTTGGAATTGACGCTCAGACCGGCATTTTAATCTGCAATGTCGCAGGTAATTGATCTCGCATCGCTTTCCCGCTTCGCGGCGCACGTGCTTGCCGCCCGGCCGGCGCTGGCGGCGGAGCTCGCCGCGCCAGCGCCGTTCAGGCGGGACGAGATGGCGCAGGCGCTCGAGGGCTCGAAGCGCGACGACGAAACCGCGCTTAAGCGCCGGCTGCGACGGCTGCGCGAGCGCGTGCTGCTGCGGGTAATGGCGCGCGATCTCGTCGCGCGCGCGCCGCTCGACGAGGTCTGCGCCACGATGAGCGATCTCGCCGAGCTCTCCTTCGCCTGCGCGCTCGACTGGCTCGGGGCGAGCGATCTGGTGGTCGTCGGCATGGGCAAGCTCGGCGGCCGCGAGCTCAACGTTTCGTCCGACGTCGATCTGGTGTTTCTGCATCCGCACGCCGATGGCGCCCAGCGCCTCGAGGCGCCCGCCCGGCGACTGAGCCGGCTGCTCGCAGACGTTACCGAGGATGGCTTCGTGTTCCGCGTCGACCTGCGGCTGCGGCCCTACGGCGACTCGGGCCCGCTCGTGTGCAGCTACGAATTCCTCGAATCCTATTTCGTCACCCAGGGCCGCGAATGGGAGCGCTATGCGTGGATCAAGGCACGTGCGCTCACCGGGAGCGGGCATGACGAGCTGGCGGGCATCGTGCGGCCATTCGTCTACCGCAAGTATCTCGACTACGCGACGCTCGACGCGATGCGCCGCTTGCACGCGGAAGTTCGGCGCGACGTCGAGCGGCGCGAGCTCGCCGAGCACGTGAAGCTCGGGCCCGGCGGCATCCGCGAGATCGAATTCGTCGCGCAGGCGCTGCAGCTGGTGCGCGGCGGGCGCGACCCTGCGCTCGCGGTGCGGCCGACGCTGGCGGTTTTGAGCCTGCTGGCGGAAAAGCATCAGCTGCCGCAGGCCGCAGCCAGGGAGCTCGAGCAAGCCTATGTCTTCCTGCGCCGCGTCGAGCACGGCCTGCAGTACCTGGACGATGCGCAACGCCACGACCTGCCGGAAGACGCCGCAGACCGCAGCCGCATCGCGCGCATGATGCGCTTCGCCGACTGGGCCGCGTTCTCGGCCGAGCTCGCGCGCCACCGCGCGGCGGTCGCGCGCCACTTCGGCAACATCTTTGCCGAGCGCGGCGCAGCCGGCGACGCCGCCTGGCCGGATCATCCGCAGCTCGCGGCGCTGCGCGCGAGCCAGCGCTATGCCGCGCTGCCCGACGATTCGCGCCGCCGGCTGGATCGGGTCGTGCCGGCGCTCGCGCGGGCCGCGGCGCGCACCGCCGATCCCGACGCCACCCTCGCGCGCGGCATCGCGCTCCTTGAAGCGATCGCGAGCCGCGCGGCGTATCTCGCGCTACTCGCCGAGCATCCGGACGCGCTGGAGCGCGTGGCGCGGATCATCAGCTCCTCGAGCTGGGCGGCCGAGTTCATCACGCGCCATCCGCTGCTGCTCGACGAGCTGCTCGACGATCGCCTGCTCTACGCGCCGCCCGACCTCGCGGGCTTCGCCGCGAACCTGCGCGCGCGCCTCGCGGACGCGGCTGGCGACACCGAGCGGCGCATGAACCTGCTGCGCGAAGCGCACCAGGCGCAGGTGTTTCGGCTGCTGGCGCAGGACCTCGCGGGGCTCCTGACGGTCGAGCGGCTCGCCGACCATCTCTCCGCGTTAGCGGATCTCGTGCTCGAGCTCACCATCGAATGCGCCTGGGCGGACTTGCCGCGCAAGCATCGCGCCGGCGCGCCGAAGTTCGCCGTGATCGCCTACGGCAAGCTCGGCGGCAAGGAGCTCGGCTATGCATCGGATCTCGACATCATCTTCCTCTACGACGATGCGCACGAGCAGGCGGGCGAGGTCTACGCGCGTTTCGCGCAGCGCCTCAACACCTGGCTCTCGAGCCGCACCACCTCCGGCGTGCTGTTCGAGACCGATCTGGAGCTGCGCCCGAGCGGCGCCTCGGGCCTGCTGGTGTCCTCGCTCGCCGGCTTCGAGCAATACCAGGAAACGAGCGCCTGGGTCTGGGAGCACCAGGCCCTGACGCGCGCGCGCTACTGCGCCGGAGACCGCGCGATCGGCGAAGCGTTCGAGGGCATCCGCACGCGGATCCTCACGCGCGAGCGCGATCCGGTGCCGTTGGCGAAGGAGATCGCCGCCATGCGCGACAAGCTGCACGCCGCGCATCCCAACCCGAGCGCGCTCTTCGACCTCAAGCACGACCGCGGCGGCATGATCGATATCGAGTTCGCGGTGCAGTTCCTCGTACTGGCGAATGCGCACCGGCACCGCGACCTCACCGGCAACCTCGGCAACATCGCGCTGCTCAAGATCGCGGCGAGGCACGGCCTGATCGACATGGCGCTCGCCGAGCGCTGCCGCGAGGCCTACCGCGAATTCCGGCGGCTGCAGCACGCACTGCGGCTGAACGGCGCGCAGTACGCGCGCGTGCCACGGGAACAGGTGGCACAGCATGTCGACGCAGTAAAGACACTCTGGGAGACAGCGCTGCCGCTCACAGCCGCTTCTTGACCTGCTCCAGCCGTATCGCGCCCGCCGCGGCGCAGATCTGCCCGCGCCTGCTCGGCGATCTTGCAGTAGTCGGCCCGGATCCCGTCGAGTTCCTCCTCCTCGAGTTCTTCGAGATCGAGCAGCGCATTGTGGCCGCCCTTGCTGATGCGGATGAGCTCATCGAGCTTCACCTGGATCGCCTCCGAGTCGCGGTTCTGCGTGCTCTGGATGAGGAATACCATCAGGAACGTGATCACCGTGGTGGCGGTGTTGATGATGAGCTGCCAGGTGTCGCTAAAGCCGAAGATCGGACCCGTGATCGCCCATGCGGCGATCACAAACACCGCAACCGTGAAGGCGAGCGGTTTGCCGGTCGCCTTCGCCGTCAATTTGGTGAAGCGCGTAAACCACGACTTGGATCTTGTCGGCCTCATGTACCGCCGACTCCAGCAATTTGAGTGCCCGACCGGACTAGATCGCTTCGCGCTGCTTCTTGACGCGGCCGGCTTCGGCACGGGCGCCCATGGTGAGCTCGGCGGCGAAGCCGCTCAGCGCCTCGATCACGGTATCGCGCACCAGGCCGTAGAGCACGCGCTGGCCGTCGCGCCGGCTCGCCACCAGGCCGGCGTTCTCCAGCACCGAGAGGTGGCGGGACACCGCCGGCGTGCTCATAGCGAAGCGCGCCGCGAGCTCGGTGGTGGTCATCTCGCCTGGCGCCAGATGCCGCAGCATCTGGCGCCGGGCGGGCGAGGCGAGCGCGTCGAACACGCGGTCCACATCCATCGCCTAATGTTAACGGATTTGTTAACCATCTAAACGATTGCGCTCCCTTCCGCGGCCGCTAGAATGCGACGCTCCACCGAGGGAGTCCCGATGGCGCAAGGAAAGAAGGCGCCGCGCGCGCCGGTGTCGATGGCCGAGCGCGACGGCTGGATCTGGTATGACGGAAGACTGGTGCCGTGGCGCTCGGCCACCACCCACGTGCTGACGCACTCGCTGCACTACGGACTCGCGGTGTTCGAGGGCGTGCGCGCCTACAAGACGACGCTCGGCACGGCGATCTTCCGCCTGAAGGAGCACACCGATCGCCTCTTCGCCTCGGCGCACATCTACATGATGAAGATCCCCTTCACCCGCGACCGGCTGCTGCAGGCGCAGCTCGAGGTGGTGCGGGCGAATCAGCACGAGGCCTGCTACATTCGCCCGATCGCCTTTTACGGCTCGGAGAAGATGGGCGTTTCGCCGATCGGCGCCAAGGTGCACGTGGCGATCGCCGCCTGGCCGTGGGGCGCCTACCTCGGTCCCGAGGCGCTGTCGAAGGGCATCCGCGTGAAGACCGCCTCCTATGCCCGCCACCACGTCAACGTGACGATGGCGCGCGCCAAGATGTCCGGCACCTATCCGAACTCGGTGCTGGCGACGCTCGAGGCGACGCAGCACGGCTACGACGAGGGGCTGCTGCTCGACGTCGACGGCTTCGTCGCCGAGGGTGCCGGCGAGAATATCTTTCTGGTCAAAGATGGAATGCTGTGGGAGCCAGAACTCACCTCGGCGCTGACCGGCATCACGCGCACGTCAGTGATCGAGCTCGCCACCGAGCTCGGCTACGTGGTGCGGGCGAAGCGCCTCACGCGCGACGACGTCTACATCGCCGACGAGGCCTTCTTCACCGGCACCGCGGCCGAGGTGACGCCGATCCGCGAGCTCGACGGGCGGCAGATCGGTGCCGGAAAGGCGGGACCGGTCACCAAGGCGATCCAGAAGGCGTTCTTCGACGTCGTCACCGGCTAGGACCGCAAGCGCCGCCACTGGCTCACTCCGGTGAAGGCGAAGGGCAAATGAGCACCGACACCGCCAAGCAGGTCGAGGTGACCGAGAAGCAGCTGCCGCTGCATTGCCCGCTGCCCGGCGCGCCGCTGTGGTCGCGTCATCCGCGCGTTTTCCTCGACGTCGCGAAGGAAGGCGAAACGCGCTGTCCCTACTGCGGCACGCTCTACGTTTACAAAGGGGCGCCCGT
>VBCP01000275.1 GCA_005888925.1 Betaproteobacteria bacterium
GACCCCGGTGCACAAGATGTTTCCCGCCTCGTCCGCCGCCTCCGCCGCCGACTTCACCGGACAGGAGTTCATCGAGCGGCTCTCCAAGGTCAATCTCCTCTACCAGCCGGGCAGCGCGTGGGACTACGGGCTCTCGATCGACGTGCTCGGCCTCATTATCGAAGCGCAAACCGGCCAGACGCTGGGCGCCTATCTCGGCGATCGCATCTGGAAGCCGCTAGGCATGATGGACACGAGCTTCGTCATTCCGCCGGAAAAGGCGAAGCGCTATGCGAGGGCGCTGCCGAACGATCCGGACAGCGGCAAGCCGCAGGCTTTCCCCGACCGCACCCGGCCCGGCAAGTTCGAGTGCGGCGGCGGCTGTGCGGCGTCGACGGCTGCCGATTACCTCCGCTTCGGCCAGATGCTGCTCAACCGCGGACGACTCGGCAGCACGCGCGTCCTCGCCGGCACGACGGTGGATTACATGACTTCCAACCAGCTCGAGCCGGGCGTGCAGAACAACATCGCAGCGGCCGATCCGACCAAAGCCGGCTTCGGCTTCGGGCTCACTATGGCGGTGCGCACCAGCACCGGTGGGCCGACGATGATGGGCTATGCGGGCGACTTCACCTGGTCAGGCGCGACCGGCACCGATTTCTGGGTGTCGCCCAAGCAGCAGCTCGTGGTCGTATTCATGTCTGCCGCGCCCGGCCCGATCCGCTGGCATTACCGGCGGATGATGAACGCGCTCGTGTATCAGTCGATTGTCGAATGAGATGGTCGAGGCCTGCCTCGCGCGCCAGCTCGGTGAACAGCCTTCTCTGGACCGCCGGCCTCGCGGTCTTCGGCGCCCTGCCGTCCGCGCGCACGAGAAGGTCTTGCGCTTGGCGCTGACGGCTACATCACCAAGCCCTACGGCGTGGCCGATTAGGGAAACTGCGCCGCGAGCCAATCCGACAGACCTGCGTTCACCAGGTCCGGCTTCTCCTGCGCCATCCAGTGACCTGAAGGTACCCTCACTTCGGTGAGGTCGGTGCAGTACTCGCGCATCGGCTCGGCGAGCGTGGAGCGCACGGTCTCGCAGGTGTAGTCATACAGGCCGTGGAAGAAAAGCACCGGCAGCGACAGCCTGCCGCCGTTTCGCGCGCGCTTCGCGTACGCGATGTTGCGCTCCGCATTCATGTACCAGGAGTCCGGCCCGAAGAAGCCGTTTCTTTCCAGCGCGCCCGCGTACTGCTCGAGGTCCTCTTCGGTCAGGAGATCGCGATCCATCGGCACATCCGGCGCCGCGGGCTTGCCGCCAAACCACCCGCCATCGCGCCGCACGCTGGCGAGGCGGTTCGGCGTGCCCTGCCGCGACGGGTCGCCTTTGCGAAAGAGCGCCTTCACGGTGTTGCGCACGTTGGCTTCGAAGGTGGTGCGCGCCTTGTCAAAGC
>VBCP01000276.1:0-6770 GCA_005888925.1 Betaproteobacteria bacterium
CTTCATCGGCGTGCGCGAAGGCATGGTCGCGCTTGATGTCAGCGCCGCGGGCGGCTACACCACCGAGCTCATCGCGCGCGCCGTGGGCCCGAAGGGACGCGTCTACGGGCAGACGCGCGCCCCGGATCCGCGCCAACGCCTGGCCGAGCGCGCGAAGACTGTCGGCAACATCGTGCCGGTGGTGCGCCCGTTCGAGAACCCGGCACCGCCCGAGCTTGCGTCCAATGGCTTCGATCTCGTCACGCTGATGTTCAACTACCACGACTTCGGCCACATGGGCGTCGACCGCGTGCAGCTGAACCGCAACGTATTCGCCGCGCTCAAGCCCGGCGGCCTCTACGTGATCGCCGATCATTCCGGCCGCGCGGGCACCGGCATCTCTGAATCGGGCACGCTGCATCGCATCGAGGAAGCGTTCCTGCGCAAGGAAGTCGAGGCAGCCGGCTTCCAGCTTGTGGGCGAAGGCGGGTTCCTGCGCAATCCGGGGGACGAATTCGTCCTCAAGTTCCGCAAGCCGTAGCGCGCCGTTCGGTCCATTGAGGCGCCGCGCCCGCGCGCGTACGATGCACCTAAGCCTCCTCCACTAACACTGGCTGGACGCTTCGAGGGCCCTACGGCAGCAATGCCGCGGGGCCTTTGTCATTTCCGGCGGGGAAAACGCTATCCTTGCAGCGGATGAAAATCGCCGTATTGGGCGGGGGTCACGGCGCCTACGCGGCGGCGGCCGATCTTAGCGAGCAGGGCCACGAAGTCCGCCTTTGGCGGCGCGATGCCGATGCCTTCGCGCCCGTTCTCGCCAGCAGCGCCATCACGCTGATCGATGAGCGCGGCACGCGCCCGGTGAAGATCGCGAGTCTCTTCACCAGCGCGGCTGACGCTGTGCACGGCGCAGAGCTGGTGCTGATGCCGGGACCCGCGACTGCGCAGCCCGACATCACGCGCGCGATCGCGCCGCATCTCGAGCCCGGGCAGGTGGTGTTCATGCCGCCGGGCACCTTCGGCAGTTATGCAATGGCCAGGATGGCCGAAGCGACCGGTGTCCTATGGGCGGAGACGGGCACGCTGCCGTATCTCGCTCGCAAGCGCGGCCCGGCCGAGGTGGCGATCACCGTGCGCGCGGTGCGCCTGCCGACCGGCGTCTATCCCGCCAAGCACGCGGCCCGTGCATTGGCGGTGATCAGCAAAGCGTATCCGTCGGTCGAGCCCTGCGGCAACGCGCTGTCCGGCGCGCTGATGAACGCCGGGCCGATCATCCATCCGCCGCTGATCCTGATGAACGCGGCGCCGCTCGAGCACTTCGAGCGCTGGGACATCCACAACGAGGGCACCCAGCCTTCGGTGCGCGCGGTGACCAGCCGGCTCGACGCCGAAAGAATCGAAATACGCGAGGCGCTGGGGCTGCGTGCGCCGCATTTTCCGCTGGCCGACCACTACACCAGCGATCGCTGGATGTATGGCGATGCGCACAAGAAGCTCGTCAAGTCTGGCGACTGGCGCGAGAAAATCGAGCTGCACAACCACCGCTACATGACCGAGGACGTGGTGCTCGGCCTCGCGTTCCTCGTCTCGGTGGCGCGCTGGACGCACGTGCTGGCGCCGATCGCGGAGGGTTTGCTCGCCATAGGTGGCGCGATCCTCGGCAAGGACCTCCTGCGTGGCGAGCGTACGCTGGAGGCGCTCGGGCTCGCACAGTGCTCGCACGAGGAGCTTTTCCGGTTGCTCGAAGGATGAAGATCGCTGCGGTCGGCGCGGGACGCATGGGCCGCGGCATCGCGCTCGCCTTTGCCTACGCCGGCCACGAGGTCGCGCTCGTCGACCTCAAGGTTCGGGACAATTGGGATCAGTTGCGCGACGACGCGATGGCCGAGATGCAGGCGAGCCTCGCGATGCTGGCCGAGCTCGGCGCCATGCCGGCGGATGCGATTGAGCGGGTCATGGGCAGGATCAAGCCGTACCCGCAAACCGAGGCGCGCGTCCTCAGCCAGGCTGAGATCATCTTCGAAGCCGTGCCGGAGACGATCGAGGCGAAGCGCGATGCCTTCGCGCGTATCTGCGAGCTTGCGTCGCCCGAAGCGGTGCTGGCGTCGACCACGTCGACCCCGGCCTACCTCATCCCGCTGGTCGAGCTCTCCGTGCATCCGGGGACGAGCAAGGCGGTGGTGGAGATGCTGCGCCAGTTGCTCGAGGACGCGGGCAAGGTACCGGTGGTGTGCGGGCCGACGCCGGGCTACATCGTGCCGCGGCTGCAGGCGCTCGTCATGAACGAGGCCGCGCGCATGGTGGAGGAGGGCGCGGCGAGCGCCGAGGACATCGACAAGGCGACGCGCTACGGCCTGGGGCTGCGCTTCGCCGCGATCGGGGTGATCGAGTTCATCGACTATGGCGGCAACGACATCCTCTACTATGCGAGCCAGTACCTCGCGCGTACGGTGAGCGCCGAGCGCTACACGGCGCCGCAAAACGTGCAAAGATTGATGCGCGAGGGGCATCTCGGCCTGAAGAGCGGCCAGGGCTTTTATGATTACCGCAGCCGCGACACGCGCGCGTACCGCAAGGACGTGCTCGAGCGCACGCTGCGAGAACTGCGGCAGTCGGGCCTGTTCCGGCCGCCGCGCTAGACCTACTGGAGGAGGACGCAATGAAATTCAGAATCGCTGCCGCCGCGCTGGCGCTCGGATTCGCCGCCGCCGCGGCGCACGCGGAAATCGTGGTCGGCGTCTCGCTCGGCATCACCGGCCCCGGTGCATCGCTCGGCGTGCACTACCGCAACGCCTTCCAGCTGATGGGCAAGACGGTGGGCGGCGAGCCGGTGCGCTTCATCATCCTGGACGACGCCTCCGACCCCACCAACGCGGCGAAGAACGCGCGCAAGCTGATCTCCGAAGACAAGGCCGACGTGCTGCTGGGCTCGAATGGCGTGCCCTCCGCGGTGCAGATGGCGCAGGCCGCCGCCGAGGCCAAGATCCCGATGCTGGTGATGACACCGGCGGTGCTCACGGGGAACGTGCTGCACTGGTCGTTCGTCGTGCCGCAGCCGACCGAGCTCATGATGAGCGCGGTCGCCGAGCAGCTGAAGGCGCACGGCGTGAAGACCGTGGGCTACATCGGCTACACCGACACCTGGGGCGACCTCGTCTACAAGGCGATCCAGTCGCATGCCAACGCCTACGGCTTCAAGGTGGTGACCGACGAGCGCTATGCGCGCTCCGACACCAGCGTCACCGGCCAGGTGCTGCGCCTCATGTCGGCGAATCCCGATGCGATCGTGGTCGGCGGCTCGGGCACCGGCGCGGCGCTGCCGCACGTGGCGCTCGTCGAGCGCGGCTACAAGAAAGGCATCTACCACAACCATGGCACGGTGAACGCCGAGTTCATCAAGGTCGGCGGCAAGGCGGTGACCGGCGCCATTGCGCCTACGGGTCCGCTCGTGGTGCCCGAGGAATTGCCCGACAGTTTCGCCACCAAGAAGGTGTCACTCGACTTCACCAAGCGCTCTATGCGTATGACGGCTACCTGCTGCTCGACGCCGCGGCGCCTGAAGCGCTCAAGAAGGGCAAGCCCGGCACGCCGGAATTCCGCGAAGCGCTGCGCAGCGCGCTCGAGAACGTGAAGAACGTCGTCGGCACGCACGGCGTCTATACGATGCATCCGCAGAACCACAACGGGCTCGACGAGCGCGCCCGGGTGCTGGTGCAGGTGGAGAACGGGGCCTGGCATCTTCTGAAGGCCAAGGGCCAGTAGAAAAGCAAGACCGGCAGTGACCGCGGACATCGTCCTGTGGCTGGCGCAGGACGGCATCACCAACGGCGCGATCTACGCCCTGCTCGCGCTCGCGCTGTTGCTGGTCTTCTCCGTCACGCGGGTCATCTTCGTGCCGCAGGGAGAGTTCATCTCCTACGCGGCGCTGTCGCTTGCGCTGCTGCAGGCGGGACAGGTGCCCGGCGTGGTGTACGTGCTGGTCGGTGGCGGCCTGCTTGCCGCCCTCTTCGATACCGGAGCGGCGCTGCGCGATAAGGCGCTTGGCCGGCTTCCCTGGATCCTGCTTGGATACATCGCGCTGCCCTGCGCCATGGCGGCGCTCGCCTGGTGGGCCGCGCCGCGCAAGCTGGACCTCGTATGGCAGGTGCTTATCGTCCTCGGGCTGGTTGTGCCTGCTGTTCATCGCCTCGATGGCGGTGCACTACGTGCTGACCGGATTGGGCCTCGTGTTCTTCGGCGGCGAGGGCCTGCGCTCGGCGGCGTTCTCCGACGTGAGCTTCAAGGTAGGCGTGCTCCAGATCAGCACGCAAAGCCTGCTCGTGCTCGTGGCGAGCGTGCTGGTGATGGCGGCGCTGTGGCTCTTCTTCGGTCGCTCGATCTACGGCAAGGCGCTGCGCGCGACCGCGGTCAACCGCGTCGGCGCACGGCTGGTCGGCATCCGCACCGAGCTCGCCGGCAGCCTGAGCCTCCTGCTCGCCGCCTTCATCGGCGCGCTCTCGGGCATTCTCATCTCGCCGATCACCACGATCTACTACGACACCGGTTTCCTCATCGGACTGAAAGGCTTCGTCGGCGCAATTCTCGGCGGCATGGCGAGCTATCCGCTGGCGGTGCTCTTCGCCATCATCATCCCGCCGCTCATCTGGCTGTCGCTGCGCTCGCGCCACGTCGAGGAAGACGAGGAGGAGAGCGAGTGATCCCGGCGCGCGCCGCGCTGGCGACCTTCATCGCCTTCATCGCCGTGGCGCCTTTCATCCTGCCGGAGTTCCACGTCGCGCTCCTCAATTACATCGCCCTTGCGACGATGGTGAGCCTGGGGCTCGTGCTCCTCACCGGCATCGCCGGCGTGATGTCGTTCGGCCAGCAGGTCTTCGCCGGCATCGCTGCCTACACCACGGCGGTCATCACGACCAAGTACGGCGGCTCGCCCTGGCTCGCTCTCATAGTTGGATTGGCCCTCGTGGCGCTGGTCGCGCTATTTCTGGGCGCCATCACGCTGCGCCTGTCGGGCCATTACCTGCCGATCTCGACCATCGCCTGGGGCATCGCGATCTACTTCCTGTTCGGCAACCTCGAGCTCTTCGGCAAGTACACCGGCGTGCCCGACGTGCCGCGCCTCGCGGGCGCCACCGTCACCTACTACGTGATCTGGGCTGCGACGCTCGCGCTGCTGATTGCATCGGCCAATCTGCTCGACTCGCGCACCGGGCGCGCGATCCGCGCGCTGCGCTTCCGCGGCGTGATGGCGGAGAGCTTCGGCGTCGACGTGCTGCGCCTGAAAAACATCGTGTTCCTCTACGCGGCGCTCTTCGCCGGCCTCTCGGGCTGGCTCTACGCGCATTACCTGCGCTTCGTCAGCCCGAGCGCGTTGCGTCGATCCTGACCTTCCTCAAGGAGTATCTGAAGGGCATGGTGCCGAGCGGTCTGGGCGCGAGCGGCAACTACGAGATCGTGGTGTTCGGCGTGCTGATGATGCTGCTCCTGCACCGCGCCTCGAGCGGGCTCGCGCCGGTGCTTGCGCGCTGGGCGATCCGGCCGCATCGCCGGCACATCGCGCTCGAAGCCCCGGCACTCGCCCGCCGCAGCCAGCCAGCCGCGGGTGCACCACTACTGGAAGTGAGGAATGCCGCCAAGCGGTTCGGCGGCCTGGTCGCGGTGCACGAGCTGTCGTTCGAGATACGCGCGGGCGAGATCCTCGGCCTGATCGGGCCGAATGGCGCGGGCAAGAGCACGATGTTCAATCTCATCACCGGCGTGCTGCCCGCCGACGGCGGCGAGATCGTCTTTCAGGGCGAGCGCATCGATGGCCTCGTGCCGAGCGCCATCGCGCGCCGCGGCATCGCCCGCACTTTCCAGCACGTGAACCTCGTCGGCACGATGTCGGTGCTCGAGAATGTCGCGCTCGGCGCCCACTTGCGCGGCCGCCGCGGCACGCTGCGGGCGATGCTGCGTGCCGAGCGCGCCGAGGAGGCGCAGCTGCTCGCCGAGGCGGCCCGCCAGGTCGAGCGCGTCGGCCTGACGGCACAGCTGCACGACGCGGCCGGCAGCCTGCCGCTCGGGCAGCAGCGATTGGTGGAGATCGCGCGCGCGCTGAGCGCCGATCCGACGCTGCTGCTGCTCGACGAGCCGGCAGCGGGTCTGCGCTACGCGGAGAAGCAGGCGCTCGCCGCGCTGCTGCGCCGCTTGCGCGGCGAGGCGATGAGCATCCTGCTCGTCGAGCACGACATGGAGTTCGTCATGGGCCTGGTCGATCGCCTGGTGGTGATGGACTTCGGCGAGAAGCTCGCCGAGGGCCTGCCGGCGGCGGTGCAGGCGAATCCCGCGGTGATGGAAGCCTACCTCGGAGGCGTGGAGTGACGCTCCTCGAAGTCCGGGATCTGCGCGTGTTCTACCGCCGGGTGGAGGGCCTGCACCGCGCCAGCCTGCGCGTCGAGGAAGGCAGCATCGTCACGGTCATCGGCCCGAACGGCGCCGGCAAGTCGACGCTGCTCGGCGCGGTGATGGGCCTGCTTCGCTGTACGGGGGAGGTGCGCTTCGCGGGCACGGCGCTGGGCAACGAGCCGGTCGAAAGCCGCGTGGCGCGCGGCCTGTGCCTCGTGCCGGAGCGCCGCGAGCTCTTCGGCGAGCTCACGGTCGAGGACAACCTGCTGCTCGGCGCCTTCCAGCGGGAGCGACGGCGCGTCGTTCTTCAAAAGGAGGTTGTGGACGTCTACAAGCGCTTTCCGCGACTCAATGAGCGCCGTGGGCAGCTCGCCGGCACGCTCTCGGGCGGCGAGCGGCAGATGCTGGCG
>VBCP01000276.1:6940-7323 GCA_005888925.1 Betaproteobacteria bacterium
CCGGCACGCTCTCGGGCGGCGAGCGGCAGATGCTGGCGCTCGGCCGCGCGCTGATGGCGCGGCCGAAGCTCCTGATGCTCGACGAGCCGAGCCTCGGCCTCGCGCCGCTCGTGGTGCGCGAAGTGCTGCGCGCCATCCTCGAGCTGCGCGCCGCCGGCGTGTCGATCCTGCTGGTCGAGCAGAACGCGCGCGCTGCGCTGCAGGTCGCGGATTATGGCTACGTGCTGGAGACGGGCGAGACCGTGCTCGAAGGCAGCGCCGCCGAGCTCCTCGCCAATCCCCGCGTGGTCGAGACCTATCTTGGCCTTGCTCGCGCCTGATCGCACGGTGCCAGCAATGCTGCGGCGCGCGGCCGAGCGCTTCGGTGATCGGCCGCTCGTCAC
>VBCP01000277.1 GCA_005888925.1 Betaproteobacteria bacterium
GAGTATTACCTCGCCAACAGCGGCGCCAAGCTCTTCGTTCTGGAGCAGCAATTCGCGCCGCGCCTGCCGGCCGAGGCACCGCAGCTGTGGGTGGTCGGCGACAGCTATCCGGCGCCGGCTGAACCGCTGCCGGCGGGGGCGGTGCAGCCCGGCGACACGCTCGCGATCCTCTACACCTCGGGCACCACCGGCCCGGCGAAGGGGGTGACCTGCCCGCACGCGCAGTACTACTGGTGGGGCCTGAACACCGCGGCGATTCTCGGCGTCGGCCAGGACGACGTGCTGTGCACCACGCTGCCGCTTTTCCACATCAACGCGCTCAACAGCTTCGCCCAGGCCGCGCTGATGGGCTGCTGCGTGGCGTTCGAGTCGCAATTCTCGGCATCGCGCTTTTGGACCACCATGCATGAACGCGGCGCGACCGTGATCTA
>VBCP01000278.1 GCA_005888925.1 Betaproteobacteria bacterium
CAGATCACCGGCGTGGGCTCGCCGGCCTACATGTCGCCCGAGCAGATCCGCATGGAGCCGCTCACGCATCAGACCGACATCTACTCGCTCGGCGTCACCATGTACAAGCTGCTCACCGGGCGCCTGCCTTTCACGGTCTCGACGCAGGCCGCGCTCACCTACGCCATCCTCAACACCGAGCCCCAGCGTCCCGCCCTGCTGCGTCCCGAGCTGCCCGGGCTGCTCGATGCGGTGGTGATGAAAGCGATGGAAAAGGATGCGGCGGCGCGCTATCCCTCGTGGCTCGAGTTCGGCAAGGACCTCGGCCAGGCCTTCGCCAGCCTGCGCCTCGCCGGCGGCGCGGTGTCCGATTCGGAGAAATTCACCAAGCTGCGCGACTGCCCGTTCTTCGAGGACTTCAACGACGTCGCGCTGTGGGAGCTGATCCGCATCGGCGCCTGGAAGTCGATCGGCGCTCAGACCGTGCTGATCCGCGAAGGCGAGGCGGGCGAGAGCTTCTATTTCCTCACCGAGGGCGAAGTCGACATCAGCCTCTCAGGCAAGCCGCTTGCCACCGTCAAAGCCGGCCGCTGCATCGGCGAGCTCCTGTATTTCGCCGATCGCACGCAGCGGCGCACCACCACGGTCACCGCGCGCGGTCCGATCACGGTCATGGAAGTGAAGGCCGACGCGATGCGCGCGGCGAGCGACGCCTGCCAGTCCGCCTTCAACAAGGCCTGCATGCGCGTGCTGATCGAGCGGCTCGTCTACTCCAACCAGCGCCTCGCGCAAGCCGCTTGAAGTTGCGGGTTTTCGTTACAACGGATCCCAGCTAAAGACGTCCTGCGTTCGGTCCAGCGCGTAGAAATGCGCCCGCAGCGCCAGCATCGCGTGCGAGGCTACCGTCTCCGGCGTCCATCCGCCGTCACGATGCACCGAGCGCAGCGGGCGGTTCTGCGAGAAAAGAAAGATCTCGTTCGCGCGCACGCCGAAGATCTGCCCGCTCACCTCTCGCGCCGCCTCCGAGGCGAGGTACACCGCGAGCGGCGCGATCTTCGCGGTCTGCATGCTCTTCAGCTTCTCGACCCGCGCCTGCTGGTCGGGTGTCTCGGTCGGGATGGAGCCGACCATGCGGCTCCAGGCGAAGGGCGCGATGCAGTTCGAGCGCACGCGGTATTTCGCCATGTCGAGCGCGATCGACTTCGACAGCCCGACGATGCCCAGCTTCGCCGCCGCGTAGTTGGCCTGGCCGAGATTGCCGACCAGCCCGGAGGTCGAGGTCATATGGACGTAGCAGCCCGACTCCTGCGCCTTGAAGTGCGGCGCCGCGGCGCGGGCGACGTAGAACGAGCCGTTGAGATGCACGTCGATCACCGAGCGCCATTCCTCGACCGACATGTTGAAGAAAAAACGGTCGCGCAGGATGCCGGCGTTGTTCACTACCGCATCGATGCGCCCGAAGCTGTCGAGCGCCGCCTGCACGATGCGGTTGGCCGATGCCCAGTCCGCCACGCTATCCGTACTTGCCGCCGCGGCTCCGCCTGCCGCCCGGATCTGCTCGACCACTTGCTGCGCCGGCCCGCCGCTCGCGCCTTCGCCTTTCACCGAGGTGCCGAGATCGTTGACCAGCACCTTCGCGCCCGCGGCCGCCATGGCGAGCGCGAAGTCGCGGCCGATGCCGCCACCCGCGCCGGTGACGAGCACCACCTTGCCTTCGAGCATCAGTCCCTGAAGCCGGGGTAGCGCCGCTCGAGCAGCCGCAGGAGGCCCGCCCATTCCAGCTCGCCGATGCGGCGGCGCTGGCCCGGCTTGTAGCGCTGGTTGGTCTTAAACACCGTTTCCTGCGCGGGCAGCTCGCATTCCGTCTGCATCGCGAAAACCTGCGCCTGGCAGGCGCGCTCGAGCCAGTACATCGTGATGAACGCCTCCGGAATGGTGCTGCCGACGGCCAGCAGCCCGTGATTGCGCAGCACCATCGCCACGTGCTCGCCGAGATCGGCAGCCAGGCGCTTCTGCTCGTCGAGATCGACCGCCGGGCCTTCGTAGCCGTGATAGCCCACGCCGGAGAAGAACATCGAGTTCTGCGTGAGAGGCAAGAGGCCGCATTTCATCGCCGACACCGCCATGCCGGCGGGCGTGTGCGTATGGATGACGCAGGCGACGTCCGGCCGTCCGCGGTGCACGGCGCTGTGGATCACGAAGCCGGCGTGGTTGATGCCGTAGCCGGTGCCCGAGTCCTGCACGATCTTGCCCTCGAAATCGATCTTCACCAGGCTCGACGCGCTGATCTCGTCGTAGGTCATGCCGTAGGCGTTGATCAGGAAATGGCCTTCCTCGCCCGGCACGCGCGCCGAGATGTGGTTGTAGACGAGATCGTCCATGCCGTAGTGGTGCACCAGCCGGTAGCAGGCGGCGAGATCGACGCGCGTCGCCCACTCGTCGCGCGAAACGCGCTCGCGCATCGACGGAATTTTCAGCAGGGAGAGATCGCTCATGGCCGTATTATGCCTTCGCGATGCTCGGCTCCGCGCTCAATCCAGCCTCGGTGGCGATCGTCGGCGCGTCCGACAACCCGCACAAAGTCGGCGGGCGTCCGATCCTGTATCTGAAGCGCTACGGCTATCGCGGCGCGATCTATCCGATCAACCCGGGCCGCGCGACGGTGCAAGGCCTCGCCGCCTTTCCCGACATCGCATCTCTGCCAGCCGCACCGGAGCTGGCGATCGTCGCGATCGCCGGCGATGAAGCCGTCGGCGCGGTCGAAGCCTGCGCCGCGCGCGGGGTGAAGGTCGCGGTGGTCATGACCTCCGGCTTCGGCGAAACCGGCGGCGAGGGCCGCAAGGCGCAGGAGCGCATGCTCGCCGCGGCTCGAGCGTGCGGCATGCGGCTGATCGGTCCCAACTGCCAGGGCCTCGCTAACTTCGCCACCGGGATGGTGGCCAACTTCTCCACCATCTTTAACGAGCTCGAGGCGCGCGACGGGCCTGTGGCGATCGTCAGCCAGAGCGGCGCCAACTCCCAGGCCATCTACACGCTGCTGCGGGATAAAGGGCTGAGCGCCCGCCACGTGCATGCGACGGGCAACGAAGCCGACGTCACCGTCGCGGACCTCGCCGCCGCGGTCGTGGCCGACCCGGGCGTGCGCCTGGTGCTCCTCTATATGGAGGCGATCAAGGCCCCGGCCATGCTGGCGGCGGCGGCCAGGGAAGCGAGAGAGCGCGACGTGCCGATCGTGGCGCTCAAGGCCGGCCGCACGGCAAGCGGGCAGAAAGCGGCGAGCTCGCACACCGGCGCGCTCGCCACCGAGGATCGCGTGGTCGATGCATTTTTCGAGCGGCACGGCATCTGGCGCGCGAGCGATCCGCAGGAGCTGGTCTCGGCCGCCGAGCTCTACCTGGGCGGGCGTCGGCCGCGCGGCAAGCGCCTCGTCTTCATCAGCAACTCCGGCGCGAGCTGCGTCATGGCCGCCGACTACGCCGAGCAGCATGGCATCCCTCTCGCCTCCGTCTCGGAGGGCGCAAAGGTGCGGCTGCGGGGCACCTTGCCTGCATTTGCCGCGCTCGAGAACCCGATCGACATCACCGGCGCGCTGCTCGGCAACCCGGAGCTCTTCGGCGCGGTGCTGCCGATCGTGGGCGACGATGCACAAGGCGAGCTTCTCCTCGTCGGCCTGCCGGTCGCGGGCACCGGTTACGACCTGCCGAGATTTGCCGCCGATCTCGCCGCCTTCCAGCAACGATATGGGCATGCCGTCGCTGTCGCCGCGCCCCAAGACGCTGTGCGCCGCGCATTCACCGAGGCGGGCGTGGCCACCTTCGCGCGCGAAGGCGAGGCCATGGACGCGCTCGCGCAACTCGCGGCGCACGCAGAGCTGCTGCGGCGGCCGGCGCCGCCTCCGCTAAACCTGCCACCGCTTGGCGCCAAGCCTCATTTCCTCAACGAGGCCGAGAGCCTCGCCATGCTTGCGCAAGCCGGACTGCCCGTGGTCGAGCACCGGCTGTGCAGAGAGGAACTCGAAGTGCGGGCAGCGATGGATGAGCTTGGCGGCGAGCTGGTGATGAAAACCTGCTCGCGCGAGCTGCCGTACAAGAGCGACCACGGCTTGGTGGCGATTGGCGTCGCCGATCCGCTTGCCGAATTCCGCCGGCAGCGCGAGCGCTGTCTCGCGCTGGGTGCGCGGTTCGAGGGTGTGATCGTGGCGCGGCGGGCACGCGGCGGGCGCGAGCTCGCGCTCGGGGCGCGCGTCGATCCGAGCTTCGGCCCGCTGGTGCTGGTTGGCGATGGCGGGATCTATCTCGAAGTGCTCAAAGACTTCCGGCTGCTGATCCCGCCGTTCGGCGAGGAGGAGGTGCTCGCCAAGATCGACGAGCTGCGCATCGCGCCGCTGCTCCGCGCGCAACGCGGCCAGCCGGCGCGCGACGTGCGCGCGCTTGCGCGCATGGCGGTGAAGCTCGGCGAGGCCATCATCGCGTGGCAGGGGCGAGTGGCCTCGGTCGACGTGAACCCGGTGATGGTGTTTGAAACAGGCGCGCAGGCGCTTGATGCGTTGGTGGAAAGTCGCGCGGACGACTGAGCGCCATCACCCCCCGGGCTATAATTTTCCGCCCATGAAGATTCTCGTAGCGGTCAAGCGCGTCGTCGACTTCAACGTCAAGGTGCGCGTCAAGGCCGACAACACCGGCGTCGAGACCGCGAACGTGAAGATGTCGATGAATCCGTTCGACGAGATCGCGGTCGAGGCGGCGGTGCGGCTGAAGGAGGCGGGCGCCGCCACCGAGATCGTCGCAGTGTCATGCGGCGTGCAGGCCTGCCAGGAGACGCTGCGCACCGCGCTCGCCATCGGCGCCGATCGCGCCATCCTGGTCGAGACCTCGGAGGAGCTGCAACCGCTCGCGGTTGCCAAATTGTTGAAAGCGATCTGCCAGAAGGAGTCGCCGCAGCTCGTGATCCTGGGCAAGCAGGCGATCGACGACGATGCGAACCAGACCGGCCAGATGCTCGCGGCGCTGCTCGGCTGGCCGCAGGCCACCTTTGCATCCAAGATCGAGCTCGCCGGGCAAGGTGCAAAGGTGACGCGCGAAGTCGACGGCGGGTTGGAGACGGTTTCGATAAAGCTGCCGGCGGTGATCACCACCGACCTGCGCCTGAACGAGCCGCGCTACGTCACGCTGCCGAACATCATGAAGGCGAAGAAAAAGACCCTCGAGGCGCTGAAGCCCGAGGCATTGGGCGTGGATGTCGCGCCGCGCCTGGCGACGCTGAAAGTGGTCGAGCCCGCCAAGCGCAAGGCCGGCATCAAGGTGGCCGACGCCAAGGCGCTGGTGGACAAGCTGCGCAATGACGCGAAAGTGATTTGATGACGGTCTTGGTCCTCGCGGAGCACGACAACCAGTCGATCCGGAAGGCGACGCTCAACACCGTCGCCGCGGCGAAGAATATCGGCGGCGAGATCCATGTGCTGGTTGCCGGGCAACAGGCAGGCGCGGCGGCCAAGTCGGCGGCGCAGATCGCCGGCGTGGCAAAGGTGCTGCATGCCGACGCGGCGCATCTCGGCGAATTTCTGGCGGAGAACATCGCCGCGCTCGTCGTGTCGCTCGCCAAGGGCTACTCGCACATCCTCGCGCCGGCGACCTCCAACGGCAAGAACGTGATGCCGCGCGCCGCGGCGCTGCTGGATGTGCAGCAGATCTCCGACATTTGCGCGGTCGAGAGCGCGGACACCTTCGTGCGGCCGATCTATGCGGGCAATGCGCTCGCGACGGTGAAGTCCAGGGACGCGATCAAGGTCATCACGGTCCGTACCACCGCTTTCGATGCGGTCGCCGCGAGCGGCGGCAGCGCAAGCATCGAAACCGTGGCTGCGCCGGCCGATGCGGGGCTGTCCGCCTTCGTCGGACGCGAGGTCTCCAAGTCGGAGCGCCCGGAGCTGACGGCGGCCAAGATCATCGTCTCCGGCGGCCGCGGCATGGGCTCGGGCGAGAACTTCACCAAGGTGCTGGAACCGCTGGCGGACAAGCTCGGCGCCGCGATGGGTGCTTCGCGCGCGGCGGTCGACGCCGGCTTCGTGCCGAACGACTGGCAGGTCGGGCAGACCGGCAAGATCGTCGCCCCGGACTTGTACATCGCCGTCGGCATCTCGGGCGCGATCCAGCACCTGGCGGGAATGAAAGACAGCCGGGTGATCGTCGCCATCAACAAGGACGAGGAGGCGCCGATCTTCCAGGTCGCCGACTATGGGCTCGTCGGGGATCTTTTCCAGCTGGTCCCTATCGTGGTGGAGGAGCTTAAGAAATGAGCACCTACCGGGCACCGCTGAAGGACATGAAGTTCGTGCTGAACGAGCTGGCCGGCCTGGGGGAAGTCGGCAAGCTACCCGGGTACGAGGAGGCCACCCCGGACACGGTCGACGCCATCCTCGAGGAAGCCTCGAAGTTCGCGTCTGGAGTCCTTGATCCAATTAACTATTCAGGTGACCAAGAAGGCTCGAAATGGGCCGATGGCGCAGTCAAAACTCCTAAGGGATTCCGCGAGGCCTACAAGCAGTTCTGCGAAGGCGGCTGGAATGCGCTGCCGTTCGAGGCCGAGTGGGGCGGACAGGGCCTGCCGCGACTGGTATCGACCCCGGTTCAGGAGATGTGGAAGAGCTCGAACATGAGCTTTTCGCTTTGCCCGCTTCTGACGCAGGGGGCCATCGAAGCACTGTTGTTGCGCGGGTCCCCGGAGCTGCAGCGGCGCTACCTGCCCAAGATGGTCGAGGGCAGCTGGACCGGCACCATGAACCTGACCGAGCCGCAGGCGGGCTCGGACCTGTCGCTGGTGCGCACCCGCGCGGAGCGCCAGGGCGACCACTTCCTGATCTCGGGCCAGAAGATCTTCATTACGTACGGCGAGCACGACATGAGCGAGAACATCGTGCACCTCGTGCTCGCGCGCACGCCCGAAGCGCCCGAAGGCGTGAAGGGCATCTCCCTTTTCGTGGTGCCGAAGTTCGTGCCGAACGCGGATGGCACGCCAGGCAAGCGCAACCCGGCGAAATGCGCCTCGATCGAGCACAAGCTCGGCATCCACGCCAGCCCGACCGCAGTGATGGTGTACGACAAGGCCGTCGGCTACCTCGTCGGCGAGGAAAACCGCGGGCTCGAGTACATGTTCATCATGATGAACGCTGCGCGCTTCGCCGTCGGCCTGGAGGGCGTCGCCATCGCCGAGCGCGCCTTCCAGCGCGCGCTGGCGTTCGCGAAGGAGCGCATCCAGGGTCGCGACCTCGTGCAAGGGGCTCAGGGTACAAATGCGGCGGTGCCGATCATCCGGCACCCGGACGTGCGGCGCATGCTGATGCTGATGAAGTCGCAGACCGAGGCGATGCGCGCGCTCGCGTATACCACCGCGGCGGCGATGGACTACGCGCACAAGCATCCGGACGCCGAGGCGCGCAAGCAGCACCAGGCGTTCGTCGACCTGATGATCCCGGTGGTGAAGGGCTGGTCGACCGAGACGGGAATCGAAGTGGCGTCGCTCGGCGTGCAGGTGCACGGCGGCATGGGCTTCGTCGAGGAAACCGGCGCGGCGCAGTAAAGATCGCGCGCGAAGCCGGCGCCACCGCCAAGGCCTGGCTCGCCTCGCTGAAATCGCTCGACACCGAGCTCGGCAAATCAAGTCACGGGGACATCAAGGCGCTGCGCGCCCAGCTCGCGCAGGGTGCGCAGGCGGTGGCCGACGGCGTGAACTTCATCGTCGAGACCAAGGACCCGCGCGTCAGCTTTGCGGGCGCGGTACCCTTCCTCAAACTGATGGGCATCGTCGCGGGCGGCTGGCAGATGGCGCGGGCGGCGCTCGCGGCGGAGAAAGGGCTCACCGGTGGTGATCGACCGTTCCTGGAAGCCAAGATCGCGACGGCGCGCTTCTTCGGCGACCAGGTGCTGGTGCAGGCGCCGGGGCTGCGCGACACGGTGGTGAAAGGCTCGCCTGCCGTAATGGCGCTCTCGGAAGAGCAGTTTCTCGCTGCGTAGCCTGATCGTCCTGCTGGCGCTCGCCCAGGCGACCGCGACGCGCTACTTCTCCGGCGCGGAGCAGGCGGCGCTCGAGCGCCAGCTCACGCCCGAGACGCGCGCCTGGCGCCATGGGCGCATCGAGCTTGCCCGCAAGGGGCTTGCCGAGCTCTCCAGCCTCGATCGCTCGCGCATGACGCGCGACGAGCGCGTCTCGGCCGAGCTCATGCAATGGCAGCTCTCGCGCCTCGTCGAGGGCGAGGCCTACGAGGATTACCGCTTTCCGCTCGATCAGTTCGGCGGCGCCAACGTCTCGCTCGTCAACACGCTGACGGTGACGCATCCCATGGTGATGCCGAGCGACGCGCGGAACTACCTGGCGCGGCTTGGGCAAGTCGGAATGCGCATGGACGAGGCGATCGCCGAAGCCGGGCGCCTGGCGGCCAGGCGGATGATTCCGCCGCGCTTCATCCTGCGCTCGACGCTCGCCCAGATGCAGCACTTCATCGGCACGCCGGCGGCGCAGAACCCACTGGTCGGCATCTTCGCCGAGCGCATGGCCGGCATCGGCGGCCTGGCCGCCGACGAGCGCGAGGCGCTCAGGGCGCGCGCCGAGCGCATCGTCGCCGACGAGGTCTATCCGGCCTGGAGGAAAGGCATCGCGCTTCTCGAGTCCATCGTCCCGGCATCGACCGACGATGCGGGCTTGTGGCGCTTCGAGGCCGGTGCCAGGGTTTACGCGCACGACCTGCGCCGCTTCACGACCACCAAGCTCGGTCCAGACGAGATCCATTTCATCGGCCTGCGCGAGGTGGCGCGCCTCGAAGGCGAGATGGAGAACGTGCTGCGCACCCTCGGGCGCACGCGAGGCACGCTCGAGGAGCGCACCGCCGCGCTGCACCGCGATCTCGCGTATCCGAACAGCGAGGAGGGACGCGCGGCCATCATGGGCGACATCGAGCGCATCCTGCGCGATGCCGAGAAGCGCGCGGTGGCATTGTTCGCCGAGACGCCGAAAGCTCCGGTCGTCGCGCGGCCGTATCCGCGCTTTCGCGAGGCCTCGGCGGCGGCGAGCTACAGCTTCCCCGCGCCCGATGGCTCGCGGCCGGGCACCTTCCAGATTCCGCTCAGGCCTTCGCAGCTCTCGCGCTACGGCCTGCGCACGCTGGTCTATCACGAGACCGTGCCCGGGCATCACTTCCAGATCGCGCTCGAGATGGAGAACCGGGCGCTGCCGCGCTTTCGGCAGCTGCGCACCTTTGGCGGCATCTCGGCGTATGGGGAGGGCTGGGCGCTCTATGCCGAGCGGCTCGCCGCCGAATCGGGCTGGTACCAGGGCGATCCGCAGGGACTGCTCGGTCAGCTCGCCGCCGAGCTGTTCCGCGCACGCCGGCTGGTGGTCGATACCGGCCTTCACACCAAGCGCTGGACGCGCGAGCAGGCGATCGCCTACGGCATCGGACCGAGCGAGGTCGAGCGCTACGTGGTGTTTCCCGGGCAGGCCTGCTCGTACATGATCGGCCTGCTCAGGATCCTGGAGCTGCGCGAGCGCGCGCGCGGCGTCCTCGGCGAGCGCTACTCGCCGAAGGAGTTCCACCACGCGGTGCTCGCCACGGGCACCGTGCCGCTCGAGCTCCTCGAGCGGGAAGTCGACGCGTATATCGCGCGCGCGAAATAGCGATGCGGATCCGGCCGTTCGAGGCCGATGACGCGCCGGCAGTCATCGCCCTCTGGGAGCGCTGCAATCTGACCCGGCCGTGGAACGATCCGCGCAAGGACATCGCCCGCAAGCTCGGCGTGCAACGGGAATTGTTTCTCATCGGCACCGAAAACGGCCGCATCGTCGCCGCAGTCATGGCCGGCTACGACGGCCATCGCGGCTCGGTGAACTATCTCGCGGTCGACCCGCAATTGCGCCGGCGCGGCCATGGCCGCGCGTTGATGCGACGCGTCGAGGAATTACTCCTGGCGCACGGCTGTCCCAAGGTGAATTTGATGGTGCGCTCCGCGAATGCCGAGGTGATCGCCTTCTACCGCCAGCTGGGCTATGCACCGGACGAAGTGGTCGCGCTTGGCAAGCGGCTCATCAGCGATTAACTTCGCGGGAGGAGGACAAAACCATGCTTCGCCGATTCGCTCTGGTTCTGGCGGCCATCTGCAGCGGCGCATTTGCGCAGGACTACCCGAGCAAGCCGATCATCATCGTCGTACCCGCCGCGGCGGGAGGTCCTACTGACACGCTGACGCGAGTGCTGGCCTCGGCGATGGGCAGCGCGATGAAGCACCAGTTCATCATCGAAAACGCCGGCGGCGCCGGCGGCATCATCGGCATCAACAAGGCGGCGAAGGCGCGCCCCGACGGATATACGCTGATGCTCTATCACATCGGCATGTCGACCGCGCCGGCGCTCTACCGCAAGCTGCCCTTCGACACGCTCAACGACTTCGATTACATCGGGCAGGTCGCCGACGTGCCGATGACGCTGATCGCGAAGAAGGCGACGGCTTCGGCCAATTTCACGGAATTCCTCTCGTACATCAAGGCCAACCGCGACAAGGTGACCTACGCCCAGGCCGGCATCGGCTCCGCGTCATACCTTTGCGGCCTCTTGTTCATGACGAGCATCGACGCCCAGTTCACCCAGGTGCCGTACAAGGGCACCGGCCCGGCGATGAACGACCTCGTCGGCGGCCAAGTGGATTTCATGTGCGACCAGACGACCAATACCGTGCCGCAGATCAAGTCGGGCAACGTCAAGGTCTACGGCGTGACGACCGCGTCGCGCCTGCCGTCGCTGCCGGAAGTGCCGACGCTCGACGAGCAGGGGCTGAAAGGCTTCGACCTCGTCGTGTGGAACGGGCTCTACGCGCCGCGCGGCACGCCGAAGGCGGCGCTCGACAAGCTGGTGGCTGCCTTGCAGGCGGCGGTGCGGGATCCGGCGTTCAAGACGCGGCTCGCCGAGCTCGGCGCGGAGCCGGTGCCGCTCGCCAAGGCGACGCCCGAATCGTTGCGCACGCTGCTGAAGTCCGAGATCGACAAGTGGACGCCGATCATCCGCAAGAGCGGCGTCTATGCTGACTAGCGCCGCAGGCCACTAAGGCACTAGCGCCGCAACCCAAAGAAGCGGCGGATGCGCGACAGCAGGTCGGCCTGCTCGGAGACCGCGGGGCCGGGCTGGGTGGCGAAGGCCTCGCGCACCTTGTCGAGGTCGGGGCGGCGCGAGCTGATGACGCGGCTCATGCCCTCGGCGATCTCGGGGCGCGTGAGCAGCAGCCCCTGGAACGATTTCCCGTCGAGCCGGTAGCACTCGACGTCGGTCTTCGCCACCACCGTGGCGCTGCGCGCATCGCCGGTCAGCAGCGCCATCTCGCCGAAGAACTGCCCGGCGCGCAGAGTGCTGATGAGCTGCGGCGAAGCGTGCTGCGGCTCGTAGCGCACCTCCGCCTCGCCGAACATGATGATGTAGAGCCAGTGGGCAATATTGCCCTGCTTGGTGATGACGTCGCCGCGTGCGAACGGTGCGTACTGCAGCCGCTCGGCGATCTCGTTCATCTCTTCCTCCGAGAGGACGGTGAACAGGTCGACGCCGCGCAGCATCTCCAGGCGCCGGCCGATCTCGCGCTTCCTCACCGCGTCGGCGTGCGCCTCGTCGCGCGACACCGCGTGTATGGTGCGCTGCTCCTCGGCGATGCGGAGCGCGATGAAGCACCAGTTCATCATCGAAAACGCCGGCGGCGCCGGCGGCATCATCGGCATCAACAAGGCGGCGAAGGCGCGCCCCGACGGATATACGCTGATGCTCTATCACATCGGCATGTCGACCGCGCCGGCGCTCTACCGCAAGCTGCCCTTCGACACGCTCAACGACTTCGATTACATCGGGCAGGTCGCCGACGTGCCGATGACGCTGATCGCGAAGAAGGCGACGGCTTCGGCCAATTTCACGGAATTCCTCTCGTACATCAAGGCCAACCGCGACAAGGTGACCTACGCCCAGGCCGGCATCGGCTCCGCGTCATACCTTTGCGGCCTCTTGTTCATGACGAGCATCGACGCCCAGTTCACCCAGGTGCCGTACAAGGGCACCGGCCCGGCGATGAACGACCTCGTCGGCGGCCAAGTGGATTTCATGTGCGACCAGACGACCAATACCGTGCCGCAGATCAAGTCGGGCAACGTCAAGGTCTACGGCGTGACGACCGCGTCGCGCCTGCCGTCGCTGCCGGAAGTGCCGACGCTCGACGAGCAGGGGCTGAAAGGCTTCGACCTCGTCGTGTGGAACGGGCTCTACGCGCCGCGCGGCACGCCGAAGGCGGCGCTCGACAAGCTGGTGGCTGCCTTGCAGGCGGCGGTGCGGGATCCGGCGTTCAAGACGCGGCTCGCCGAGCTCGGCGCGGAGCCGGTGCCGCTCGCCAAGGCGACGCCCGAATCGTTGCGCACGCTGCTGAAGTCCGAGATCGACAAGTGGACGCCGATCATCCGCAAGAGCGGCGTCTATGCTGACTAGCGCCGCAGGCCACTAAGGCACTAGCGCCGCAACCCAAAGAAGCGGCGGATGCGCGACAGCAGGTCGGCCTGCTCGGAGACCGCGGGGCCGGGCTGGGTGGCGAAGGCCTCGCGCACCTTGTCGAGGTCGGGGCGGCGCGAGCTGATGACGCGGCTCATGCCCTCGGCGATCTCGGGGCGCGTGAGCAGCAGCCCCTGGAACGATTTCCCGTCGAGGCGGTAGCACTCGACGTCGGTCTTCGCCACCACCGTGGCGCTGCGCGCATCGCCGGTCAGCAGCGCCATCTCGCCGAAGAACTGCCCGGCGCGCAGAGTGCTGATGAGCTGCGGCGAAGCGTGCTGCGGCTCGTAGCGCACCTCCGCCTCGCCGAACATGATGATGTAGAGCCAGTGGGCAATATTGCCCTGCTTGGTGATGACGTCGCCGCGTGCGAACGGTGCGTACTGCAGCCGCTCGGCGATCTCGTTCATCTCTTCCTCCGAGAGGACGGTGAACAGGTCGACGCCGCGCAGCATCTCCAGGCGCCGGCCGATCTCGCGCTTCCTCACCGCGTCGGCGTGCGCCTCGTCGCGCGACACCGCGTGTATGGTGCGCTGCTCCTCGGCGATGCGGATGCCCGCGCGCTGCAGCGAAGCGAAAAGGTGCACGCGAACCATGGAGTCCGTGAGCTCGTCCTCCAAAAGCTCGGTGAGCCAATAGCGCAGGTCGTACTCGAGGTTGCCCTGGGCGAAGCCGTGCAGCACCGTGGTCGGCCCGGGCGCGCGCGCCACGTTGGCGATCGGCACGTCGCGCATCTCTTCGTTGATGGTCGCGATGACGCGCGCCGGCGGCACGCGCGGATCGACCATGAAGCGCAGGCTGCGGCGCCACTGCAGCGGCTGCCCCTCGCGCTTGCCGAGGATCGCCACCCGGCCTTTCATGATCTGGCTGTTGGGGATGACCACCGTTTCCCAGTTGCGCGTCTCGATCAGGGTCGAGCGCCAGCGGATGTCGCGCACCTGGCTGCCCACGCCGTCGACGCTCACCCAGTCGCCGACCTGCACGGTGTTGTCGATCTGGATGGCGAGGCCGCCGAGCAGGTTGCCGAGCGTGTCCTGCATCGCGAAAGCGATCACCGCCGTAAGGATCGCGGAGGTCGTGACGATGCTCGAGAGATCCACGCCGGCGCCGCGCAGCTGCACGAAGCCGTAGATCACATAGAGCACCAGGATCACGACGTCCTCGACGATGCGCGGCCATTCGCGGCCGATCAGCGGCAGCACGAGCCGGAATGCCGCGAAGCCGGAGAGGCGGATCAGCGCGATCGCCGACACGATGCGGAAGAACGTCTGCATGACTGCCGCGCACGACCGCCGCGGCCTGCCCGAAAATGCCGATCAGGAAAAGCCACAGCGTGTTCAGGTACACTGAGCGTTCCGAGGCGCGGAAGCGCAGCAGCAGCATCGCCAGCGCGAGCGCCAGCAGCGTGAGCCAGCCGGCTTCCGAATGCAGCAGCGCGTTCAGGCTGTAGTCGCGCTCGAACATCAGAACTTGATCCGCCCCGTCAGCATGTCACGCCACATCAGCCAATCGCCGAGGAAGCTGTACCACGGGTAGGTGAAGGTCGCAGGCCGGTTCTTCTCGAAGAAGAAGTGCCCGGCCCAGGCGAACGCATAGCCGGCTGCGATGCCGGCGGCGAGCCACCAGAAATTCAGCGTCGAGAACGCGTGCAATAGTGCCGCAAGCCCGAGCGTGGTGCCGACAAAGTGCAGCCGCCGGCAGCTGCGGTTCGCATGCTGCGATAGATAAAACGGATAAAACTCGCCAAAACTGCGGTATGCAGCCGTGCTTCCCCCCATGCCGGGATTCTACTGGGTCGGAACGATCCTGCAGGCCCCGGGTCCGATAGGCTAGTGGCAAAGATCCTGATCGCGGACGACCACCGCGCCAATCGCGAGGCGCTGGCGGCGCTGCTCGAGACCGCGGGCCACTACGTGCTCGCCGCCGGCGACGGCAACCAGGCGCTGAATCTCGCGCACGAGCACGCGCCCGAGCTCGTCATCTCCGACGTGCTGATGCCGCTGATGGACGGCTACGAGCTCACGCGGCGGCTCAAGCTCGAGCCCGCGACCGCCGGCATCAGCGTGATCTTCTATACGGCCTATTTCGGCGGCCAGGACGCGAAACAGCTGGCGCAGGCGCTCGGCGTGGCGCGCGTGCTGGTCAAGCCCTCCGACAATGACGCGATCCTGAGCGCCGTCCAGGAAGTGCTGGCGGCGCGGCCGATGGCGCCCTCGCCCGACAGTGCCGACCTCGACCGCGACCATTTGCGCCTGATGGTCGATCAGCTGCTGGAGAAGACCGGCGCGCTGGAAGCGCAGCAGCAGCGGATCGAGCGGATGAACCGCACGCTTGCGACGCTCTCGGCCATCAACGCGCTGATCGTGCGCGCCTACGACCGCCAGGCGCTGCTCGACGAAGCCTGCCGCATCGCGGTCGACAAGGGCGGCTTCCGCCTTGCCGCGATCGGCCTGGCAGACCGCAGCCGGCGCCTGACGCTCGCGGCGCACGCGGGCGAGGGCAGTCCCGGGCGCGAGCTCGAGCGCCTGAAGATCGGCACGCAGGCCATGGTGTGGAACGATGCGCAGAGCGGCTCCTTCGTGGCGCTGCCGCTCATCGTGAACGACGAGCCCGCGGGCGTGCTGCTGCTCTATGCGCGGGTGCGCGACTTCTTCGACGACGAGGAGATGCGCCTGCTGCACGAGCTCGCGGGCGACATCTCGTTCGCGCTGCATCACCTCGAGCAGAAGGCGCAGATGGACTATCTCGCCTACCACGACTCGCTCACCGATTTACCCAATAGGAGCCTGTTTACCGACCGCATGACGCAGGCGCTCAACGCCGCGCGCCGCGAGAAGCGCTTCGCCGCCGCGGTGTTCGTCGACGTCGAGCGCTTCCGCATGGTGAACGAGACCTTCGGCCGCAAGGCGGGCGACGATCTGCTGCGCACCATCGGCGCGCGGCTGCAAACGGCAGCGCGCGAGCAGGACACGGTGGCGCGCATCGGCGCCGACCACTTCGCGGTCGCGGTGGCGCCGTTCGAGCGCCCCGGCGACACGACGCACTGGCTGATCGAGCGGCTCGACCAGGCTTTCGCGCGGCCGATCGCGGTCGACGGCGCCGAGCTGCGCGTGACGTTGAAGGCGGGCATCGCGGTGTTTCCGGCCGACGGCGAGTCGACCGAATCGCTGTGCGGCAACGCGGAGACGGCGCTCAACAAGGCGAAGCAGGCGAACCAGCGCTACCTCTTCTACGCGCCCGAGATGAACGCGCGCGTCGCCGAGTCGCTCGCCATGGAAAACCGCCTGCGCCGCGCCCTCGAGGAGGGCCGGCTCGCGCTGCACTACCAGCCGAAGATCGACGTGAAGACCGGCGCCATCGCCGGCCTCGAGGCGCTGATCCGCTGGACCGACCCCGAGCTCGGCGCGGTGCCGCCGTCAAAGTTCGTCGGCCTGCTCGAGGAGACCGGCATGATCCTCGCCGCGGGGCGCTGGGCGCTGCGCCAGGCGGCCGCGGACATCCGCCACTGGCAGTCGCTCGGCATCGACGTGCCGCGCATCGCGGTCAACGTCTCGGCCATCCAGCTGCGCCAGCAGGACTTCGTCGACACGGTGCTGGAAGCCATCGCCGAGATGGGCGAGGGCCGGCCGCTGCTCGATCTCGAGATCACCGAGAGCGTGCTGGTCGACGACATCGAGGCGAGCACGCGCAAGCTGCAGACGCTGCGGCGCGCGGGGGTCGAAGTGTCGGTGGACGATTTTGGCACCGGCTACTGCTCGCTCAGCTACCTCGCCCGGCTGCCGGTGGACATCCTGAAGATCGACCGCAGCTTCGTGGTGCGCATGGGCGATGCCGGCTATCCGCGCAACATCGTGGCGATGATCGTCTCACTCGCCCACACGCTCGGCCTGAAGGTGATCGCCGAAGGCGTCGAGGACGAAGAGCAGGTGCGTCTGCTCAAGGCGCTCGGCTGCGACCAGATCCAGGGCTTCTACGTCAGCGTGCCGGTGCCGGCACAGCAGATCGAGCAGCTCCTGCGCCCCGACGCCGACAACAGCCTGCGCCGGCGCATCGCCAACGCCTAGCAGCTACATGTTCGGATAGTTGGGGCCGCCGCCGCCTTCGGGCGCCACCCAGACGATGTTCTGCAGCGGATCCTTGATGTCGCAGGTCTTGCAGTGCACGCAGTTCTGCGCGTTGATCTGCAGGCGCGGCTTGGTCTCGACGTCGACGAACTCGTAAACCCCGGCGGGGCAATAGCGCTGCTCGGGGCCCGCATATTCCTGCCAGTTGCGCAGCGGTAGCGCAGGGTCCTTGAGCCGCAGGTGGACCGGCTGGTCCTCGCTGTGGTTGGTGTTCGAGATGAACACCGAGGACAGCCGATCGAAAGTCAGCGCTCCGTCGGGCTTCGGATAGGCGATCGGCGAGAACTCGCGCGCCGGGCGCGTCTGCGCGTGGTCCGGGCCCTTGTGGTGCAGCGTCCAGGGCGCTCTTCCGCGGAACACGACCTGATCGACGCCCACCATCAGCGTGCCGGTGTAGAGTCCCTTGGACATCCACGGTTTGAAATTCCGCGCACGGTAGAGTTCCTCGTAGAGCCAGCTCGCCTTGAACGCCTCGGGATACGCGCTCAGCTCATCGCCGGCACGGCCGGCCTTCAGCGCCTCGCAGGCCGCCTCCGCCGCGAGCATGCCCGACTTGATCGCGCAGTGGCTGCCTTTGATGCGCGAGGCATTGAGGAAGCCGGCGTTATCTCCGATCAACGCGCCGCCGGGGAAGACGAGCTTCGGCAGCGACTGCAGCCCGCCCGCGGTGATGGCGCGCGCGCCGTAGCTGATTCTCTTTCCCTGCTCGAAAAAGCCGCGGATCGCCGGATGCGTCTTGAAGCGCTGGAACTCCTCGTACGGAGATAGATACGGATTCGCATAGCCCAGCCCGACGACGAAGCCGACCGCGACCTGGCGGTTCTCCATGTGATAGAGGAACGAGCCGCCATAGGTCGCCGCATCGAGCGGCCAGCCGGCGGTGTGCAGCAC
The DNA here is from genome assembly GCA_005888925.1 of Betaproteobacteria bacterium. Taxonomy (GTDB): domain Bacteria; phylum Pseudomonadota; class Gammaproteobacteria; order Burkholderiales; family SG8-39; genus SCGC-AG-212-J23. The sequence goes on from VBCP01000278.1 coordinate 17,551, forward strand.
CAGCCCCGGCTGGTGCTGCGCGGGCTGCACTTCCCACAGTTCCTTAAGCCCGATGCCATACACCTGCGGATCGGCGCCCTCGCGCAAGCGGTGCTTCTCCTCGAGCTCTTTGCCGAGCTGGCCGCGGCAGCCTTCGGCGAAGAACGTGTACTTGCCGTGCAGCTCCATGCCGGGCTGGTAGGCCGCGGTCTTCTCGCCCTGGCGATCGATGCCGAGCTCGCCCGTGGCGACGCCTTTCACCGCGGCGCCTTCGTAGAGCAGCTCGGCCGCGGCGAAGCCCGCAAAGAGCTCGACGCCCAGCGCCTCGGCCTGTTTTGCGAGCCAGCGGCAGACGTTGCCGAGGCTGACGACATAGTTGCCATGATTCTGGAAACATGCCGGCAGCAGGAACGCCGGCGTCTCGAGATGGCCTTGCTCGCCGAGGAAGAGGAAGCGGTCCTTCGTCACCGGCGTGTTGAGCGGCGCGCCCTGAGCTTTCCAGTCGGGGATGAGCTCGGCGAGCGCCCGCGGATCCATCACCGCGCCCGACAGGATGTGCGCGCCGACCTCGGAGCCTTTCTCGAGCACACAGACCGAGACCTCCGGCGCGAGCTGCTTCGCGCGGATCGCGGCGGCGAGACCCGCGGGACCGGCGCCGACGATCACGATGTCGTACTGCATCGATTCGCGCGGCATGTCGGTTAATTATAATCAGCGCCCCATGGCTCAAAAAAAACTTGTTCATGTCGAGCACATCGCGATCCGCTGGGGCGACATGGACGCGATGGGGCACGTCAACAACACGGTGTACTTCCGCTACATGGAGCAGGCGCGTATCAGCTGGTTCGATACGCTCGTGCCGAGCGGCGAAGCCTGGAAGGCGACCGGCATCGTGATCGCCAACGCTTCCTGCAACTTCAAGCGCGCCATCAATTACCCGGGTACCGTGGAGGTGAAGGTCTACACTGAGGCTCCCGGCGGCTCGAGCGTCGCCACCCATTACGAATTGATGCTGAATGGCGAGCTTTACGCCGACGGCGCCGCCACCGTGGTTTTCATCGACATGCAAAAGCAGAAGCCGATCCGCATTCCGCAGGCCATCCGAGAGGTGATTCAATGAAAAAGGCATACCCGGACGCGGCGGCGGCCCTGAAGGGGCTGCTGCGCGACGACATCACGATCGCTGCCGGCGGGTTCGGCCTGTGCGGCATCCCGGAAAATTTCATTGCCGCGCTCAAGGACAGCGGGGTCAAGGGCCTCACCATCATCGGCAACAACGCCGGGGTCGACGATTTCGGCATGGGACTCCTGCTGAAGAGCCGCCAGGTGAAAAAGGTGATCGCCTCCTATGTGGGCGAGAACAAGGAATTCGAGCGCCAGGTGCTGGCGGGCGAGCTCGATCTGCAGCTCACGCCGCAGGGCACGCTCGCCGAGAAGCTGCGCGCCGGAGGCGCCGGCATTCCCGGCTTCTACACCCGCACTGCCGCGGGCACCAAGCTCGCCGCAGGCAAGGAGACCAAGGTCTTCGAGGGCAAGGAATATGTGCTCGAGGAGGGCATCCGCGCCGATCTCGCCATGGTCAAGGCCTGGAAGGGCGACAAGGCGGGCAACCTCGTCTACCGCATGACGTCGCGCAATTTCAATCCGATGATCGCGACCTGCGGCAAGGTGACCGTGGCGGAGGTCGAGGAGCTTCTCGAGATCGGCGAGCTCGATCCCGACCAGATCCATACGCCGGGCATCTACGTCGACCGCATCATCCAGGGCGCGCGCTACGAGAAGCGCATCGAGTTTCGCACCGTGGCCGGCACGGTCGGCAAGAAGGACTCGCCCATCCGCGAGCTGATGGCGAAACGCGCGGCGCAGGAATTGCGCGACGGCTACTACGTGAATCTCGGCATCGGCATCCCGACGCTGGTGGCGAATTACATTCCCGCCGGCATCAACGTCACGCTGCAGTCGGAGAACGGATTGCTCGGCATCGGTCCCTTTCCCAGCGAAGCGGGCGTGGATCCCGATCTCATCAACGCCGGCAAGCAGACCGTCACCACCATCCCGGGCTCGAGCTTCTTCTCGAGCGCCGACTCCTTCGCGATGATTCGCGGCGGTCTCGCCAACTGGATGGTTCCCGGGAAGATGGTGAAGGGCCCGGGCGGCGCCATGGATCTCGTGTCCGGGGTGAAGCGGGTGGTGGTGCTGATGGAGCACACCTCCAAGGACGGCGCCTCCAAGGTCCTGAAGCGCTGCTCGCTACCGGTCACCGGCAAGGGCGTGGTGAACATGATCATCACCGACCTATGCGTGTTCGAGGTCGAGCCGGGGAGAGGGCTGGTGCTGAAAGAGCTGCATCCCGGCGTCAAGCTCGAGGACGTGAAGGCGAAGACCGCGGCCGAGTTCCGCGTCGCCCTGGAGCGCTAGGCGAGGAGCTGCTGCACGGCCTTGGCGTAGCGCGCCGCCGCCTTTTCCTCGAGCGCGTGATGCCGCTCGCGCACCACCCAGCGACCGGCGACCATGACGTCGCGCACGAGGTCGGCCGAGCCCGAAAACACCAGCGCGTTGGCGATCGCGTCGCCTTGCTTGCTCGTCATGTCGGGATGCTCGCCATCCAGCACGACAAAATCGGCGCGCTTGCCCTCGGCAATTGCGCCCATTTCGCGGCCGAGCGCCTGTGCGCCGCCCGCCGCGGCCTCGAGCCATAGCGTGGTGCCAACCGCCGGCGAGGTGGAGCTGATATTGATATTGCGCCGCCGCCCGACCAGGCGCTGCACATACTCGAGCAGGCGCAACTCCTCGGCCGGGTCGCGCGACACGTGGCTGTCGCCGCCAATGCCGTAGCGCCCGCTCGCGCCGCGATAGTTGAGCAGCGGAAAGATGCCGTCGCCGAGGTTCGCCTCGGTGCTCGGGCAAAGGCCGGCCACCGCGCCGCTCGCCGCGAGCCCGGTGACCTCGTTCGCGAGCATGTGCGTCGCATGCACCAGGCACCAGCGGCCGTCGACCGGGCAGTTCTCAAGCAGCCATTCGACAGGCCGCTTGCCGAGCGCGAGGGTGCATTCCTCGACCTCGCGCGTCTGCTCGGCGGCGTGGATGTGGATCGGCGAGCGCTCGTCGGCCGCGGCGACGAGCTCTTTCAGCGACTGCGGATCGACCGCGCGCAGCGAATGCGGCGCGACGCCGGTTCTGACGTCTGCGCTCATGCTCTTCCTCAGCCCGGCGACGAGGTCCAGCACGCTTTTGCAATCGCTCGCGAAGCGCGCCTGCCGGGCCTTGAGCGGCTGCGAGCTGAAGTTCGACCAGCGATAGAGGGCGGGCAGCAGCGTGATCGCGATGCCGGTGTCGCGGGCTGCATCGAGATGGCGCGCGAGCATCTCCGCCGGATGGTGGACGTAGTGGAACTCGGCCACGGCGGTGTAGCCGTGCTTCAGCATCTCGATATAGAGCTGCGCAGCGATCGCCTGCGCCTGCTCGGGCGTGAGGCGCTCCATGAACTGATACATGAGCTCGCGCCACGACCAGAAATCGTCGTGCGCTGCCGCGCGCACGTCGGTCAGGCCGGCCATGGCGCGTTGGAAGGCGTGCGAATGCAGGTTCGCCATGCCGGGCAGCACCGGACCATGCAGCCGCTCGGCGCTGTCCGGCGCGCTGTTCGCTTCCACGGCGGCGATGTCGCCGCCGTCGACGCTGACGAGCACGTCGCGCGCCCATCCCGAGGGCAGAAGCGCATCGCGCGCGAAGTATTTTTTCACGCCGTTATCATAGCCAGATGCATGACGCCGTCTGGCTGAATGCCAAGCTCGCGACCATGGCGCCCCATGGCGCCATCGTGGACGGCGCACTCGCCGTTACGCAAGGTCGCATTTCCTGGGTCGGCCCTCGTCCCGGATGGAAAGACCAGGCGCGCGACGAGCACGACGCGCGCGGCGCGTGGCTCCTGCCCGGCTTCGTCGATTGCCACACGCATCTCGTCTACGCCGGCAACCGCGCGCACGAGTTCGAGCTGCGGCTGAAGGGCGCGAGCTACGAGGACATCGCCAAGGCCGGCGGCGGCATCGTCTCGACCGTGCGCGCCACGTGCGCCGCGTCCGATGCCGAGCTCGTCGCGCTGGCGCAGCGCCGGCTCGGGCAATGGCTGCGCGAAGGCGCCGCGGTGATCGAGGTGAAATCCGGCTACGGCCTCGACCGCGACACCGAGCTCAAGATGCTGCGGGTCGCGCGCCAGCTTACCGGCCTGGCGGTAAAGACCACATTCCTCGGCGCGCACGCGCTGCCCGAGGAATACAAGGGCCGCGCCGACGACTATATCAACTTCGTCTGCGACGAGGTGCTGCCCGCGGCCGCCGCCGAGAAGCTGGTCGATGCGGTCGACGCGTTCTGCGAACGGATCGCCTTCAATCGCCACCAGACCGCGCGCATCTTCGATGCGGCGAAGCACCTCGGCCTGCCGGTGAAGCTGCATGCCGATCAGCTATCGGATCTCGGCGGCGCCGCGCTCGCCGCAAAGTATGGCGCGCTTTCCGCCGACCATCTGGAATATACGAGCGAGCAGGGCGTCGAAGCGATGGCGCGGGCCGGCACCGCCGCGGTCCTGCTGCCGGGCGCGTTCTACTTCCTGCGCGAGACCCGGCTGCCGCCGATCTCGGCGCTGCGGCGCAGCCACGTGCCGATCGCGCTCGCCACGGACCACAACCCCGGCTCATCGCCGCTCAGCTCGCCGCTGCTCGCGATGAACATGGCCTGCACGCTGTTTCACTTCACGCCGGAAGAGGCGCTCGCCGGCTTCACCATCCACGGCGCCCGCGCGCTCGGCATGCAGGCGACGCACGGCACGCTCGAGGTCGGCAAAGTCGCGGACTTCGCGCTCTGGGAAGTGGACTCGCCCGCCGAGCTCGCCTATGCGATCGGCGCCAATCCGTGCGTGGGCGTCGTGCGTAACGGGAATTCCGTACAACGTCCGTAATTATTTGCCGATCGAGACGAGGAGCTCGAGCAGCGTCCTGAGCTGCGGCCGCAGTCGCTTGGCCAGATGCTCGCGGAATTTGTAGGGCGGGTCCTCTTCCATGTACGTGGCTTCGGAGAGCTCGAGCTGGACGGCGTGGATGCCGTTTGCCGGATCGCCGTAGCGCCGCGTGATGTAGCCGCCCTTGAAGCGGGCGTTGAGCACCGCGCTATACCCCTCGACCGATTTGCGCAGCGCTTCGCCGATACCCGGTGCGCAGGATTTGCCATCCGCGGTACCAAGATTAAGGTCGGGCAACTTGCCCTCGAAGAAGCGCGGCAGCACGGAAAAAATGGAATGCGCGTCCCAAAGCAGCGCATAACCGTGCTTGGCCTTTATCTCCGCCAGCGCTTTCGCTAGCTGCTGGTGATAGGGGCGCCAATACGTTCCGATCCGCTGCGCGACCTCATCGG
>VBCP01000279.1:0-1106 GCA_005888925.1 Betaproteobacteria bacterium
CGTGGTCTGGGGACGAGACGAGACGATGGAAAGCTTTTCGCCGACGAGGCGATTGAGCAGGCTCGACTTGCCGGTGTTCGGCCGGCCGACCAGCGCGACGGTGCCGCAGCGGTGCTTCACGTCGTGAACTTTTCCAGCATGGCGCGCGCAGCTTCCTGCTCCGCCTTCTGGCGCGAGCTGCCGGTACCCCTGGCGCTCATCTGATCGACCACGCACTCGACTTCGAAGGACTGACGGTGGGCCGCGCCCTGCACCGCGGTCACGCGGTAGAGCGGCAGCGAGCGGTGCGCCGCCTGCAGCATCTCCTGCAGCTCGGTCTTCGCGTCCTTGGCGGCGCGCTCCGGATCGAGGAGCTCGAGCCGCGGGCCGAAAGCAGCGAGCACCGCCTGGCGCGCGGCATCATAGCCGGCATCGATGAAAATAGCGCCGAACACGGCTTCGAGCGCATCGGCCAGGATCGAAGGACGCGGCTCCGCGGCAGCCATGAGCTCGCCTTCGCCCAGCCGGACGAGCGGCGCCAGGCCGAGCTCGCGCGCGAGCTCCGCGAGCGCCTCCTCGCGCACCAGGCTCGCGCGGAGCCGCGTGAGCTTGCCCTCCGAGAGCCGCGGGAAGCGCTCGTAGAGCTCGGCCGCCACGGCGCAGCCCAGCACGCCGTCGCCGAGGAATTCCAGCCTTTCGTTGTGATCCGGGCCGTAGCTGCGGTGCGTCAGCGCCCGCTCGAGGAGCTCGGGCCGGGTAAAACGGTGCCCGAGCGTCTTTTCGGGTAGCGCGAGCGGTGAAGCGATCTACTGGCCTCCGGCGGTCGCGGCGTAATCGATATACAGGCCGACGTTCTTGAAGAGCGGCACTTCCTTGCGGTAGGCGAAGCTGATCACGGTAGCGGTGCCGTCCTTGCCGATCTCGAGGTCGGTCGGCTTGATCGTGTTGATGTCGTCGATGGTGGCGCGGTTCTCGAAGGCGCGGCGGATGTCGGCGGGGCTCGCGCCCTGCCGCTCGCGCGCTACGGCCTCGATCGCCGCCTTGGCCGCACGGAACTCCATGAAGGACGGGAGCGTCTTCATGGCGAACAGGGCCAGGACGGCCACGAGGATCAGGACGCCGATGAG
>VBCP01000279.1:1259-1627 GCA_005888925.1 Betaproteobacteria bacterium
CTGCGGCACAGTGCACGCGAGCCCGTTGCTATTGTAGTTGCAATTGCCGGCGGCGGCGCGCGTCGGCAGGACCGCGGCGGGCGCGTCGTCCTCCAGCAGGATCTCGTGCTCGACGCCGTTCAGGGTCTCCATGTAGCGGCGCGAGAACTGCATGCGCTCGCGCGAAAGATAGTCGTCCACCTGGCGCGCCGGCACGAGCTGGCCGTTGATCGTCAGGCGCTTGTTGCGGTACTCGAGGCGGTCGCCGGGCAGTCCGACGACGCGCTTGATGTAGTCGAGCGACGGGTCCTCGGGGTAGCGGAACACCATGACATCGCCGCGCTTCGGACTGCCGAGCTCGACGATCTTCCTGTTCGCCACCGGCAGGC
>VBCP01000282.1 GCA_005888925.1 Betaproteobacteria bacterium
CAAGGTCGAGGCGATGACCAAGGCGCTGCTCGAGTTCGAGACCATCGACGCCGACCAGATCGGCGACATCATGGCCGGCAAGCCGCCGCGGCCGCCCAAGCCCACGGGCTCGCAGGCCGCGAAGCCCCCGGCGAGCGACGGCGGTGCCGAGGGCGCCACCGCGCCGACGCCTGCGGTCTGAGTTTCTCCAGTGCGGTAGGTTCCGCCTACCGCTAGACAAACCGCTGCTCATGGGCGTGGTGAACATCACGCCCGATTCCTTTTCCGACGGCGGCCGCTTCCTCGAGCCGCACGCCGCGGTCGATCACGCGCGCAAGCTCGCCGAAGAGGGCGCGGATCTCATCGACATCGGCGGCGAGTCGACGCGTCCGGGCGCGGCAGCGGTGTCCGAGGCCGAGGAGCTGCGCCGCATCCTTCCCGTTCTCCAGAGATTGACCGATCTGCCGGTCTCGGTGGACACGCGGCGACCCGCTGTCATGCGCGCTGCGCTGGAAGCGGGGGCGTCCATGATCAATGATGTGCAGGCGCTGCAGGCCCCGGGGGCGGTCGAGGCCGTCCGGGACAGCAACTGCGCCGTTTGCCTCATGCACATGAAAGGCGAGCCCGCGACCATGCAACGCGAGCCGCACTACGATGACGTCGTGGCCGAGGTTAAGGAATTTCTGCAGCTACGGCTCCGCGCGGCAGAGGGTGCCGGTATCGCACGCGAGCGGCTGGTGGTGGATCCAGGGTTCGGCTTCGGCAAGACGGCTGCGCACAATCTCACACTGCTCGCGCGCCTCGCCGAGTTCCAGGGGCTCGGCGTCCCGCTGCTCGCCGGGCTGTCGCGCAAATCGACCCTTGGCAAGGTCACCGGGCGTCCTGCAGCGGAGCGGCTCGCGGGCAGCCTGGCCATGGCGCTCCTCGCGCTGCAAGGCGGCGCGACTATACTTCGCGTGCACGACGTCAGAGAGACACGGGACGTCATTGCGGTGTGGGAGGCAGTAAGGACAGCATGACGCGCAAGTATTTCGGCACCGACGGCGTACGCGGCACGGTGGGCGAGGCCCCGATGACGCCGGACTTCGTCATGCGCCTGGGCTACGCGGCGGGCAAGGTGCTCTCCGGGCAGGGCGCGGATCCGGCAGTCGTGATCGGCAAGGACACGCGCATCTCCGGTTACATGATCGAGTCGGCGCTCGAAGCGGGCTTCTCGGCCGCCGGCGTCGACGTGCACATGTGCGGCCCGGTCACCACGCCGGCGGTGGCGTATCTCACGCGCGCGCTGCGCCTTTCCGCCGGCGTCGTGATCAGCGCGTCGCACAATCCCTACGCGGACAACGGCATCAAGTTCTTCTCCAGCGACGGCTTCAAGCTGCCCGACGAGATCGAGGCATCGATCGAGGCGCAGATGGAGAAGCCGATGGGCTGCAACCAGTCCTCGCAGCTCGGCAAGGTGCGCCGGCGCGAAGACGCCGGCGGGCGCTACATCGAGTTCTGCAAGTCGACCTTCCCGAACGAGCTCGACCTCAAGGGCCTCAAGCTGGTGGTCGACTGTGCCAACGGCGCCGCGTACAACATCGCGCCGCACGTGTTCCACGAGCTCGGCGCCGAAGTCGTGGCGATCGGCGTGAAGCCCGACGGCTTCAACATCAACGACAAGGTCGGCGCCACGCAGCCGGCGGCATTGCAGCGCGAGGTCGCGGCGCAGAAGGCGGATCTTGGCATCGCGCTCGACGGCGACGGCGACCGCGTCACATTGGTCGACGCGCAGGGGCGGGCCTACGACGGCGACGAGCTGCTCTTCGTCATCGCGCGACATAGGGTTCGAAAAGGCCATGGCGCGCCTCGGCGTCGGCTTCGGCCGGGCACGCGTGGGCGATCGCTACGTGCTGGAGCTGATGCGCGAGAAGGGCTGGGAGCTCGGCGGCGAGAACTCCGGGCATCTCATCTGCCTCGACAAGCACACCACCGGCGACGGCATCGTCTCGGCGCTGCAGGTGCTCGACGCGCTGCGCGCGAGCGGCCGCACGCTCGCCGAGCTCACCGCCGATCTCGTCATGTACCCGCAGGTGCTGCTCAACGTCTCCGTGCCGCGCGGCTTCAAGTGGGAAACGCACGATGTCATCAAGCAGGCGCAGACCGAGGCCGAGCACGCGCTCAACGGCCGCGGCCGCGTGCTGCTGCGCCCTTCGGGCACCGAGCCCGTGCTGCGCGTGATGGTCGAAGGCGAGCCGCGCGACGCGATCGAGTCGGCAGCGCAGTCGATCGCCGCCGCCGTAAAGACCGCCGCGCGCGCCTAGGCCGCCGCGGGCCGCCGCCGCACGGCGTCCAAGCTCCAGGCGCCACCGCCCGCCGCGGCGAAAAAGAGAAACACGAAGCAGTACAGCACCGCGAGCTCGCCCCGGTTCAGCATCGGCACGAGCACGTGGCCGCCGCCGGCGTGGCCGATGAAGTACGCGAAGGCCATCTCGCCGCACAGCACGAAAGCGACCGGCCGGGTGAACAGGCCCAGGAGCAGAAGGACGCCGCCGACCAGCTCGAGAATCCCGGCGACGCCGATGAGCGAGAACAGCTGCAGTTTGTCGAACGCCGCCACATGCGGGATGCCGAAGAGCTTCGACATGCCGTGCACAAGAAAAAGGTAAGCCGTCACGATTCGCAGGAGCGCCTGCGCGCGCGGCGTCCAGGCGGCGAAGAAAGCATCGTTGAGCGGCATGGCTGTTCTCCTTCGGGTGAACCGGTATTCAATGTCGCACGAGCGGCCGGGTCGCCGTCTCCGGCTGCAGCGTGACGTGGTCGATGCCGAAGCGCTCGTGCAGCCGCCGCTGCAGCTCGGCGAGCGTCCGCTCCCACTGTCCCATGCTGCGCACCATGACGTGCGCCGAGAGCGCCGTGCGGCTGCCCGAGAGCATCCAGACGTGAAGGTCGTGCACCGAGAGCACGCCGTCGACGCGCGCCATCTCGCTGCCGATAGTCTCCACCGACAGCCCCTGCGGCACGCCTTCCATCAGGGCGTGCAGGCTCTCGCGCAAGAGGCGCCAGCTCGAAGCTGCAATCAGCACGCAGATGACGAGCGAGGCGATCGGGTCGATGTGCGTCCAGCCGGTGAGCGCGATCACCGCGCCGGAGACCAGCGCGGCGACGGAGCCGAGGGCGTCGCCCAGCACATGCAATTGCGCCGCACGGGTATTCATGTCGTGCCCGTGGGGCGCGAGCCGGCGCATTACCCAGAGATTGAGCGCGAGCCCGATAGCAGCGATCAGCGCCGCGGCGACGCCGTTCACTGCGCTCGGACTGTTCAGCCGCACCACGGCCTCATAGGAGAGACCGAACACGATCACCAGCATCGCGCCGGCGTTGACCAGCGCGGCGACGATCTCGGCGCGCCCCAGGCCATAGGAGTGCCGCTCCGAAGGCGGGCGGCGCGCCATCCAGGCGGCGATCGCGCCGAGTCCGAGCGCGGCGCCATCGGTCAGCATATGTCCGGCATCGGAGAGGAGGGCGAGCGAACCGGTCCACCAGCCGCCGAGCGCCTCGACGATGGCGAAGGCGATCGTCAGCGCGGCGGCCGCGCGCAGCGCATTGCCGGGCGCCGGAGGATGGTGGTGATGGTCGTGGTGGTGAGGATGCTCAGCCAAGGAGCTGCTCCAGGGCGCTGCGTGCCGCGGCGGCGCTGTTGCCGCGCCAGGCGACGATCTGGTCGGGTCGGATGAGCGCAAAGTCGGCGCCGTAGAGGTCGCGCACCGCGTCATTCTGCAGGCGCACGACTTTCATCTGCCTGTCTTCGCCCGGCGGGGCTTCATTGAAGCAGAGCAGCGTCCATTCGAAACCGAATAGATCGTAAAGCGAACGGCCGTCGGCGAGCCACTGGTGCGGCGGCCGGCCGCCGGGGCAGGCGGTGGGCACGTAGCTGTTCGCGGCTTCCGGCGGCGGCGCGGTGCCGTCGCTGATGATGGCCGGCGAGCCGTCGTAACGGCCGCCGAAGGTGATGCCCGGGATGTTGAACTCGGCGCGGCCATGCGCTTCCAGGTATTCGCCGGCACGTTTGCGCGCTTCGGCGCCCTGCGGCGTGTCGTCCTCGATCTCGGCCACCGGCTGATAGTTGCCCAACGAATCGGCGAAGCGCTTGGCGTACGTGGTGTTGCGCACCGCGAGCGGCTTGCGCTCGATCTCGTAACTCGCGAGCAGCTGCGGACCAGCGCGCCCCTTTAGCACTGCAGCAAGCTTCCAGCCCAGATTGACCGCGTCTTCCACCGCGGTGTTGTAGCCGAGGCCGCCGGTCGGCGTGAAGAGGTGGGCGGCGTCGCCGCCGATGAACACTCGGCCTTCGGCGAAGCGCTCGGCGACGAGCGCATGCCCGGCAGTCCAGGTGTCGCGCGCCAGCACTTCGACCTCGAGCGGCGCACCGATCGCCTGCTGCACCATCGCCGCCGCGGCCGCTTCGTCGATGCGCGCTTCGTCCTCGTGCGGCTTGAGCTGCGTGTGGAAGGCGAACTGCCCCTTGCCGTCGATCGCCGGCATGAACGAGCGCCGCTCGCGGTTGAAGCTCACGTTCATCCAGGCCGGTGCGTGCGGCACCTCGCGGTAGAAATCCGGCACGCGGCAGTACACCGCGTACATGCGCCCGCCGACGAAGTCGCGCGTCACGCCGGTCTCGCCGGTATGGCGCCAGCCCATCGACTGGCGCACCAGGCTGCGCGCGCCGTCGGCCCCAACGAGGTAGTCACTACGGATGCGGACCGGCGCGCCGCCGTCGGCGGGCTCGACCTGCGCCTCCACGTGCCCACCGTGGTCGGTAAAGCGCGTGACGCACCACCCGTAATGCACGGAGGCGACGCGCTCGGCATGGCGGCGCAGCACCTGCTCGACGAATTTCTGCGCCACGCGGTGCGGCAGTTCGGCCGCGCTCCACGAGCCTGAAAGGCTGCTCACCAGCTGGCGAGCCTCGCGCGCCGATGGCAGGCGAAAGCGCGCGAGCTCGTGTTTCGCGAAGCGCGTGAAGTAGGCAATGTCGGTCGGGAAGTCGGCGGGCATGCCGAGCGCGCGGATCTCGTCGGCGAAGCCGAGGCGCCGGTAGTGCTCCATGGTGCGCGCCTGGGTGGCGTTCGCCTGCGGATTGAACGCGGTGCCGGGCTTCTGGTCGAGGACGAGGACGCTTATGCCGCGCCGACCGAGCTCGTTCGCGAGCATCAGCCCGCAGGGGCCGCCGCCGACGATCAGGACCTGGGTGGTCTCCGGAAGCACGCCGGAGATTCTAGAGAGGAGGTGCCCAAGGGGCTTGCCGATCCCGGCGAGCTATCGGCGCTCACTCGGCGATCAGGCAATCCCTCGTGCAGTTCCACTATAACCCGGGCGCATGACGCTTTGGCGACCGCGCGTAGTCCGTTACGCGCCGCCCGGCGGAACTATGTCACCAGAGCGGAATCGGCCGTGAACTAAAGCCCGCTCGCCAACCTTCGGCGTACCGCGCTTGATCGAATTGCGCACCGCAGCGTGCGCCGATCTGCTGCATTTGCGCACCCAGCACACCGTCCCGCTGGCCGAGCGCGTACGAATCAGATCCGCAGTCGGATCCGGCGCTCGCGCATCCAGCGAGCAGCAGGGGAATGAACGATATCAAGCGCGCTTTCATGGCGATCTCCCGTTGCACGGCTAACAGCGCCTGGCGGACGGTCATCCC
>VBCP01000283.1 GCA_005888925.1 Betaproteobacteria bacterium
CAGGCCTCGTAGCCCAGCTCGACGAAGGCTCGCGCCAGCGTCTGCACCACCTTGTTGTCGAGCGTGCCGCCGAACAGCGGATGCGGATGCGCGAGCAGCGCCACGCCTATGGGCGGCGCGCCCTCGGGCCCATCGATCGCGCACTCGATGCGGCCGACCGGGCCGGCGACGAATTCCCTGCGGGTGCTCGCCCTCACATCTTCAAGCGCTCGACCACGCGGCCGTGCTGGAGGTGCTCCTCGATGATCTCGTCGACGTCGGCGCGATCGACGTAGGTGTACCAGACCGCGTCCGGATAGACCACGACGCAGGGGCCTTCCTCGCAACGGTCCAGGCACCCGGCCTGGTTGATGCGGATCTTGCCTTCGCCGGAGAGCCCGAGCTCCTTCACCCGGCGCTTGGCGTAGTCGCGGATCTCGGCTGCGCCCTTGTCGTTGCAGCAGACCCGGCCGCCGTCGCGCTGATTGCAGCAGAAGAAAACGTGCTTTGCGTAATAGGACATGCACGATTTTAACCGAGCGGCTCGCGCCGCCGCGCCGCGAGGAACATGAGGTAGCCCAGTGCGACGAACGCCCAGAGCGCGCTCACCAGCCGCGTGAGGCCGTTGAAGTTGAGGAAGTGGCCCTGCTGCCACAGCTTGAGCGTGGCGGCGAGATAGGCATTGGGCGGCGCCAGGTTCACGAGCACCGTCGCCGCCATGATGAGCACCGCGGCGAACGCGAGCCGTGCGATGCGCGGCAGCGCGATCGCCGCGAGCGCGACCAGCACGCCGGCGGCAAGGCCGAGCTGCGCGCCGGGGGTGAGCCAGATGAACACGTTCTCGGCATGCATGATGATGGCAAAGGCAGCGACCTTGACCGCGAGCGCGGCGACGACGAGCGCGGCGAACATCGCGCGCACCGGCTGCCCGGGGCGCACCAGCGCGGAGAGCAGCAGGCCCACGCTCACCAGGTTGGCGGCCGCGGTGAAGGCCTCGATGGCGATGAAGAACTCCGGGGCGCGCGCGCGCCCGGCGCCGGCCGCCAGCAGATCGCGCAGATCGCCCGCCGCGAAGAGCAGCGTCGCCGGGTTGAGCTGGGTAAAGAGCCACAGCGCGAGCAATGCAAGGCCGGCGTCGATTTCCACGCCGGCGTAGAACGCCTTGGCGCGCAAGCGCTCGAGCGGCCCGCCGAGCACCGTCGGTACGGCGAGCACGCCGAGCGCGGCGCCGCAGGCGCCGCCGGCGAGATTGCACAGCACGTCGAGATTGGTCGCCACGCGCGCCGGCAGATAGCTTTGCGCCGCCTCGAGCGCGAGCGAAAGCAGGGCCGCGCTCGCCAGCGCCGGGGCGAACGCCGCAAGGCCGCGCACCTGGGGATGCAGCGCCAGCACGCAGAGGAAGCCGTAGGGCAGGTAGCCCAATACGTTGGCGGTGAGGTCGAAGGCCGTGACGTAGCGCGGCCAGGGCGAGGTGAGATAAGCGAACGCAGAAAGGCCATGATCGCGCCAGCCCTCGAGCGGATAGAGCGAGGCATATGCGATGAGTAGCACGTAAAGGCCAAACGCAATCCGCGCGAGCGACGAGGCGCCGGCGGCGCCGCGCGCCTCAGCGCGGTCCGCTGTTGGGCTGCGCGTGGACGACTGCACGGTCGCGCGGCACGAGCGAGCCGACCACCATGCCGACGATGGAGAACGAGAGGCCGGCGAGCGGCGGCGGCACCGTCGCATCGGGTGCGAAGTACGTGGCGATGAGCCACGACAGGAGGCCGAAGAGCGACGACAGTATCGCGCCGAGGTTGTTCGCCCGCTTCCAGAAGATGCCGCCGGCGAGCGGCACGAGCGCGGCGACCAGCGTCACGGTGTAGGCGTTCTGCACCATGTCGTACATCGTCTGCTTGGAATTGAGCGCGAAGTGAGCAGGAACTGGCGATCGCTCATCCTCGGGAACAGCGGCCGGATGATGTTCTCGGTGCAGAGCGAGGTCGGCGCGATGATCGCGCCGCTCGCGGTCGAAAGGATCGCGGAGAGCAGCGCGCCGAAGAACAGCACCTTGATCCACAGCGGCGTGTGCTGGAGGATGAAGCTCGGCAGGATGCGCTGCATCTCGCGCGCGTCCTCCGCGGAAAGCAGCCTGCCCAGCGCCGGGTCCACCAGCAGCGCGGCGCAGACGATGTAGATCGGCACGAACACGAAGCAGAAATAGACCAACCCGCCGAGCAGGCTTCCCATGATGGCGGTCCTCTCGTTCTTCGCCGAAGTGACGCGCTGGAAGATGTCCTGCTGCGGGATCGAGCCTATGGCGAGCGTCAGGAACGCCGTGGTGAACGCCAGCCATTCCTTGGTGCCGCCCTTGGGCCAGAACTCGAAGCGTCCGGCCTCGGCGGACGCGGCGATGACCTTGCCGGGCCCGCCCGCCATGTCGCCGACGATCCAGGCGACGATGGCAAGGCCGACGATGATCATCACCGACTGGAACAGATCGGTCATCGCCACCGACCACATGCCGCCCCAGATGGTGTAGGCAAGCACCACCACCCCGCTGATGATGATGCCGGTGCTAAGCGAGATGGCACCGTCCGTGAGCGTCGAGAACACCAGGCCGAGCGCGGTAAGCTGCGCCGCCGTCCAGCCGAAGAAGTCGCCGATCGTCAGCAGGTCCATCCGGTAGAACGCACGGGCGAAAAAGATCGCCACGATCACCAGGCACATCGAGGAGCCGAACGGGTCGGCGATGATGCCGCCGAGGCCGCTCTTCGAGAACTCGACCGACACGGAGAGCACGCTTTCCGCGCCGAACCAGGTAGCGAACACCGTGGCGGTGTTCATGTAAAGCGGCAGGCTGCGACCGGCTACGACATAGTCTTTGGAGTAGTGTACGCGCTGGGCGGCCCACAACCCGATGGCAATCGTGACCAGAAGATACGCAACGACCGAGCCGATCAGCATGCGCGCGCCATCATAGCCGCCGCTTCCACACCTGCCAACGCTCCTTGCCCTGGAACACGGCGAGCGATTGCGCCGCCAGCCTGTCCTCGACTCGCTCGAAGCGCTCGAGCAATCGTTCCAGCAACTCGGGCGCTATGCCGAACGGCGGCCCGCGCCGGTTGTCGTCGAAATAGAAGAACCCGGCCAGCACTCCGCCCGAGCGCACCAGCGCGGTGACCCGCCGGCCCCATGCGCGCCACATCGAGCGCGGCAGCGCGCACAGGAAGGCGCGCTCGTACACCAGGTCGAACGCGGCCGGCTGGAACTTGAAAAAATCGGCTTTCACCACGGCATCCGAGAACGGCCCGGCCACCTTGAGCGCCACCTGCAGCGCCACGTCAGAGAAATCGATCGCCGTCACGGCATGTCCAAGCTCTGCGAAATAGCGCAGCTCGTGCGCCGAGCCGCAGCCCGGAATCAGCACGCGCATCGGCCCGCGCGGCGTGGCGAGCCAGGTTCTCAGGTCCGGCGGCACGCCGCCGAAATCCCACGGCATGATGCCGTTCCTGAAGCGCTCGTCCCAGAACTGCGGCTTAGAAGAGTCGGATGCCAAGCAGGATGAGCGCGACGAGCACCACGACGAAGAGCGCGGCCAGCAGGTCGTTGCGCCGCGCATTCTCGGTAGCGAGTCGCTCTACCGCGAGCCGCAGCGCGCCGAGCCGATCCTCGGCGAGCGCGCGGTGCACGAGGCGCGGCAGCTGCGGCAGCGTGTTCGCCCAGTACGGCGCCTCCCGGCGCAGCGTGCGCACGAGGCCGCGCCAGCCGATCTGCTCGTTCATCCAGCGCTCGAGAAAGGGCTTCGCCGTGGTCCACAGATCGAGGTCGGGATCGAGCTCGCGCCCGAGCCCTTCGATGTTGAGGAGCGTCTTTTGCAGCATCACGAGCTGCGGCTGGATCTCGACGTTGAAGCGGCGCGAGGTCTGGAACAGGCGCAGGAGCAGCCTGCCGAAATAGATTTCCTTGAGCGGCCGTGCGAACACGGGCTCGCACACCGCGCGGATCGCGGCTTCGAACTGGTCGATGCGCGTCGACGCGGGCACCCAGCCGGCATCGAGGTGCGCCTGGGCGACGCGGCGGTAGTCGCGGTTGAGGAAGGCGAGGAAGTTCTGCGCCAGGTAATTCTTGTCGACTTCGGTGAGCGTGCCGACGATGCCGAAGTCGAGCGCGATGTAGCGGCCGCGCAGCTCGCCTTCGGTCGCCACCAGGATGTTGCCGGGATGCATGTCGGCGTGAAAAAAGCCGTCGCGGAACACCTGGGTGAAGCAGATCTCGACGCCGGCGCGCGCCAGCGTCTTGAGATCGATGCCCTTCTCCTGCAGCAGCGCGATCTGCGAGATCGGCACGCCGTGCATGCGCTCCATCACCATGACGCGCTCGGAGCACAGATCCCAGTGCACTTCGGGAATCGCCAGCAGCGGCGAATTGCGGAAATTGCGCCGCAGCTGGCTCGCGTTGGCCGCCTCGGTCAGCAGATTCAGCTCTTCGTCCAGGTGGCGCGCGAATTCGGCGACCACCTCGCGCGGCTTGAGACGTCGCCCCTCGGGCGAGAGCCGCTCGACCAGCGACGCCGCGGTCTGGAGGAGCGCCAGATCCTTGGCGATCTCCACCTCCACCGCCGGGCGCAGCCGATCTTCGTCAAGTTCGGCCAGGTGCTCTCGACGCGGCGCGACCTCCTGCCGCTCGACATCGCCGACGAGCTGGCCAAGCTCCAGGACCAGGTACCGCCGTTCGACCCGAAGCTCGCCTTTGCCGAGATCGAGCGCAGCCTCGGCCGCCGCGTGGGCGACGTCTTCGCCTCGCTCGAGCGCGTGCCGGTGGCGAGCGCCTCGATTGCCCAGGTGCACCTCGGCCGGCTGAAGGATGGGCGCGAAGTCGCCGGGCACCCGCGGCATGAACTCGTGCAGGCCGTAGTTGACGGCGATGGCGAAGATGCGGACGAGCCGGATGAGCCTAAGCAAGGCGGCGCTCGAGGCGGTCTATCGCTACGCGCAGCCGCTCGACCTCGGCGGCGAAATCCTGCAGCTCGCGGCGCCGCACGAGCGTACCGCTCTCGGTTGTGGCGTACTCGGCGAGCGTCTCGCCGACGCGGCGCGCGGCATCCATCTGCCAGCGCGCCAGCGCGCGCACGGTGCCCCCGATGCGCTGGGCGGCGACATCCCCGACCAGGCGCGAGAGCTCTTCCTCGGCATCCCAGCGGAAGTGCCTGGCGAGGTAGCGCAGCTCGTCGGCGAGCGCGCTTGTGCCCGAGATGCCGTTCAGCGTGACGGCGGCGCTGGGTTCAGGCCCGCCTTCCTCGATGCGCCCGCCTGCGGCGATGGCGAGCCGCAGCGGCGGCAGCAGCGGCGGACGCAGCTCGACCGACTGTCCCGCGAAATGCTCGAGGCGCTGTCGCGCCCAGCGCTCGCGATCGAGCAGCTGGTTCAGCAGAAAGCAAAAGGCCACCGCGGGGGTGGCCTTTGCCTTGGGCAGCGCGTCGCTCAATGCATTTGCTGAATGCCGGCGAGCAGCCAGCCGCTCGAGCCGTCGGCCGGCTTGACGAGGTTCCAGACCTCTTCGAAGCCCACCGGCTCGGTGCCCGGCGTCTCGCGCACCATCCCGGAGAAGCGCACGCTCGCCCAGTACTTGTCCTGCTCGGTCGCGAGCTCGAGCAGGTCGGCGTTCAGCGCGACGACATCGGTCTGACCTGCCGCCTGACTGTCGCTGCGCAGCTCGTCGTACATCTCGCGCGTGGTGAACTCGCGGACCTCGTCGAGCCGGCCGGAGTCATTCGCCACCTGCAGCTTGATGAAGTTCATCTTCGCCGCGCGCAGGAAACCGGCGGTGTCGAAGCCCGCCGGCACGGGGGTCGCGCTCGTGACGGGAAGTGAGCCACTCACCGGCTGCGGCGGCTGCGCCATGGTTTCGTTGCCCATGCCCGCAAGTTGCATCGGTGGCGCGCGTTCTTCGGTGCGACGGCGCATCAGCGCGCGCACCCCGATCACGGCCGCAATGGCCAGCAACGCCACCAGCAGGAGCCCCATGATGCCGCTACCGCCGAAGAGATAGCCCAGCAGACCGCCGAGGGCGAGGCCGCCCAGGATGCCGCCGAGCATGCCCCAGCGGCTGCCCTGCTGCGCCGGCTGTGCGGGTTGCGCCTGCTTAGGTGCAGCCTGTTGTTGCGCCGGCTTCGCCGGCGCGGGCGTGACGTTGCGCTGTGCGCCGACCGAGCGGCCGCCGCCGAGGCGCGCCGCATCCGCCTCAGTGGCCACCAGTGTGGCGCTCGTAATCGCTATGCAAATCCCAAGTAACCACTTACCCATAATGGAGACCTCCAATTCGACCATGCTATCAAAATCGAATACCGCGATGCACGGCGACCACGCCGGCGGCGAGGTTGAATACTTCGACCTGCGAGAAGCCCGCCTGCTCGAGCATCGCCTTGAGCGTCGCCTGGTCCGGATGCAGGCGGATCGACTCGGCGAGATAGCGATAGGGTTCTGCGGCCCCGGCAACGCGCTCGCCGAGCCATGGCAGCACCTTGAACGAGTACAGGTCATACGCCGGCTTGAGCGGCGCCCAGACTTTGGAGAACTCGAGCACCACCAGGCGGCCGCCGGGCTTGAGAACGCGCGCCATCTCGGCAAGCGCCTGATCCTTGTGCGTCATGTTGCGCAAGCCGAATCCGACGGTGACGCAATCGAAGTAGGCCGCGGGAAACGGCAGCCGCTCCGCATCGCACTGCACGGCCGGGGTGAGCGCGCCGCTGTCGAGCAGCCGGTCGCGCCCGCGTTCGAGCATTTTCCGGTTCACGTCGGTGGCCCAGACTTCCCCCGCTGGGCCCACGCGCCGGGCGAGCGCGGCGGCGAGATCGCCGCTGCCCGTGGCCACGTCGAGCACGCGCTCGCCGCGCCGCGGCCGCGCCACCGAGACCGCGAAGACCTTCCAGTAGCGGTGCAAGCCGAGCGACATCAGGTCGTTCATCAGGTCGTAGCGCTCGGCGACGCGATCGAACACCTCGCCGACGCGGTCGGCCTTTTCCTCCTCGGGCACCTTGCGGAAGCCGAAATCGACTTGCTTCGCCATGTCAGTCGCGCGCCGCCCCGGCCTTTTCCAGCCGCTGGAGGTAATCGGCCCAGAACTTTTCCTGGTTCTCGCCGAGCTCGTAGAGGTAGTCCCAGGAATAGATGCCCGTGCTGTGCCCGTCGGAGAAGGCCGGCTGCACCGCGTAGGACCCCACCGGCTCGAGCGTGCGGATCTCGACCGCGCGCTTGCCCGTCTGCAAGACTTCCTGACCGGGGCCGTGCCCTCTGACCTCGGCCGACGGCGAGTACACGCGCAGGTACTCGTAGGGCAGGCGGAAGCTGCGGCCATCGGAAAACGCGATCTCGAGCACGCGCGACTTCTGATGCAGGGTGATCGCGGTGGGCACGCGCTCCGCGCTCACGGCACCCTCATGGCACTATTTGGAAGGCGACGCGCTCGAAATCGATGCCGCGCTCGATCACCTCGGTGAGCATCGCCTTCGAGGAACGCTCGGCGTAGAGCTCGACGATGCGCTTCGGCTTGAACCAGCCCGTGGGCAGGACGAGCGAGGGCGGCGACTCGAGCGCGGGCACCGCGGTCAAGGCGAGCGCCGGCACCCAGCTGTCCTGCTGCACGTTGAGGCCGGTCGGGCGCACGGCGAGCGGGCTCGGCAGCCCGGGCAAGAGCTTCACCCCGGCGTGTAGGTCGCCGTTGTCGGCGCCCATCAGCCAGCGCAACTGCGCGAGCATGAACTGCTTGCCGTCACCGGGCCGCACGCCGATCAGCTGGCCGTGCGCCATGCGTTTTCCGGGCTCCTTCGCCCGGCGCACCATGCGCATGCCCTGGGCGCTTTGGTCCTCGATCTGCCATTGCTCGATGACGAAGCCTTTGGCGTTGCTGTAGTCGTCCTCCTCGCGCGTGCTGACGCGTCCGAAGGTGGCGATCTCCTCGCGCTGCTTCTGCGTGAGCTCGGTCTGCTCGTTCGGCGGCTTGAAGACCCGGCCCGAGATGTAGTAATGGATGCCGGCCAGCTCGCTGCAGGCTTCCGCGGGCGCGCTCGCCGTGCGCCGTTCGATCGCGCGCGCGGGCTTGGACTGGCACCACTGGCGATACAGGTAGACCAGCAGCTGCTCGCAGGACGGCTGCACGCAGTCCTCGCCGAGCGCGAGCTTCGCGGGCGACTCGCCCTTGCGCAGCAGCGCGACGCGGTTGCGCAGGCTCTTCGAGAGCTTGCGCGCATCGAGGTAGCGCGGGTCGCGCGCCGTGGGTCTCGAAGCGGCTTCGCCCCGCTCCGGGCAGGTATCGGCTGCGAGATCGGCGATCAGCGGCGGCACGCCTTCGCCTTCGTCCACCGGCTTGCTCCCGACCTCGAGCTTCGCGCCCCAGCGCTCGAGCAGGTAGGCGACGAAGGTGAGCTGCCGCTGGGCGAGCTCGTTCGGGTTACACAGGCCCATCAGCACGCCGCGCGCATACGCGATGCGCGGCGAGGTGTCCTGGATATCGCGGTTCAGGAAGTCCTTCACCGCGTCCTCCGCGACGTCGAGCTTCTCCGCGGCGGCGTAGGTCTCGTGCAACTCGCGCCAGTCGTCGCCCGGCACCTCGCGATAGGCGCGGTAGCAGTGGAACATGCGCAGGCCGATGTAGGAGAGCAGGCGCGTGCAGACGAGCGCCGCCTGCGCGCGCATGCCCGAATCGCGGTTGAGCGCGCCGTCCAGGCAGCGCTGATAGCCGATGCGCATCTGGTCCCACAGGCCGATGGTAGTGTCGAAGGCGGCGTTCTCCGCCTCGCTCATCGGCAGCGCGCGGTTGGCGAAGCGCTTCGCCTGCTCGATCTGCACGAAGTTCACCGCCTCGCGCAGCGCTTCCAGCACCGCCAGGCGCTGCGCCGCGGTAGTGGGGAATTGGTTGAATTCCTCGAGCTGGGACAGAAGCTCACCCTGCGCGGCGGCCACGTTGGCGAGCGGCACGTGCTCGAGCCAGGCCTTGCAGGTGGCGGCGTCGGTGAACTCGGGCGAAGCGCTTTCCGAAAGCTCGGGCAGCTTCATGGCGCGGCATCATACCCAAAGACATCGCGATAGCTCACGTAAAAGCTTGCGAAGAGCGTCGGCAGGAGCACGATCAGGAGCGGCAGCACGAGGCTCGCCACGGGCAGGCGGTAGCCGCCGCCGGTCGCGAGCGCCAGCAGCGAGAGCAGCAGAAAAGGCAGCACCAGCGTCACGAGTCCCGCCACCGCGCCGTAGCCGAGAAAGGCACGCCAGTTCATCAGCGACGCGGCAAGGCTGAAAAACAGCGCCTTTACCGGCCCGGTGGAATGCCATGCGGCAAGCGGCGGCGCGAACCAGAAGGCGAACATCACCGGCAGGTAAAGCGCCGCGGTAGCGGCCAGCGCGCTGAAGAACGCCTCGGACTGCAGCACCTCGTCCGCGGGTCGCAGCCCGGTCAGCATCCAGCGCGCGAGCGCCCCGTCGTCGGCAAGCGTGCTCGCCGCGAGCAGCAGCGCAAGGCAGGCGAGATAGATGACGCCGAGGGTCATCTGCGCGCGCGGCTCGTGCCGGAAGCCGTCGAACAAGAGGCCGAGCTCGAGCGGCGCCTGGCGTCCCGCGGCGCGCGCCAGCGCCATGAAGCCGACCGAAAACGCCGGCACCAGCACCGCCGCCGCAGCCACGCCAACCAGTGGCACGAGCGAGACCAGGCTCATC
This sequence comes from Betaproteobacteria bacterium, assembly GCA_005888925.1. Classification (GTDB taxonomy): domain Bacteria; phylum Pseudomonadota; class Gammaproteobacteria; order Burkholderiales; family SG8-39; genus SCGC-AG-212-J23. The sequence continues at coordinate 9,666 of VBCP01000283.1, forward strand.
AGCAGCCAGTAGCCGAACACCGCCGCGAGCCAGCCGAGCGGGGCGGCGCGAAACAGGCGCCAGCCTTCCGCGAGCCAGCGCACCCCGCGCCCGGCGCCTACGATGCGCGCCTGCATTCGAGGATCCTGCGGAAATGCTGCGGGTCGTGCGCGTGCACCAGCATCCCCGGCCGCGGCAGATGAAAGTCGTGCAGGCGCGAGAGCCAGAAGCGCAGCGCCGCCGCGCGCAGCATCACCGGCCATGCCGCGCGCTCGGCCGGCATCAGCGGCCGCACCGCCTCGTAGGCTGCGAGCAGCGCACGCATGCGTGCGGGCTCGAGCGCCGGGTCCGACCGCGGATCGGCGAGGCACCAGTCGTTCGCGCAGACGGCGACGTCGTAGAGCAGGCAGTCGACGCCCGCGAAGTAAAAATCGATGACGCCCGAAATACGCGCATTCTCGAAGAGCGCATTGTCGCGGAAGAGATCGGCGTGCACCGGGCCGCGCGGCAGGTCGGCAAAGCGGTGCTGCCCCTGGAACGCCAGCTCGCTCTCGAGCAGCGTGCTTTCCTCGCTCCCGAGAAAGGGCTTGAGGTCCATCGCGGCGAGTCGCCACCATTTCGCGCCGCGTGGATTTTCAAGATAAGCCGGATACGAGCGGCCGGCGAGATGCATGCGCGCGAGCAGCGCGCCGAGCTCGCCGCACTCGGCGACGCCGGGACGCTCGAGCGAGCCGCCCGGCAGGCGCGTGACCAGTGCTGCCGGCTTGCCGTTCAGCCGCTGCAGATACTGGTCCGCAAGATCGGCGATCGGCGCGGGCGAGGGAATGCCGTGGCGCGCGAGATGCGCCATCAGGTCGAGATAGAACGGCAGCTCGGCGGCCGGCAGGCGCTCGAAAAGCGTGAGCACGTAGCGCCCCTGCGTGGTGGTGACAAAGAAATTGCTGTTTTCGATGCCGGCCTTGATCGGCTCGAGCGCCTGCAGCCGCCCGACCGAGTAATTGCGCAGCCAGTCGTCGAGCTCGGCCTCCGAGACGGGGGTATAGACGGACAAACTATTCGAAGATGTAGATCGGCCACATCGGCACGCGCACGCCGTCGTCGAGCGGATCGCGGCGCATCCAGTTGCCGCTGCCGGTAGTGTCGACCAGGTAATAGGACTTGCCCCCGGGCGGCGTGACTTTCAGCATCACGATCCGCCCGCCCTCGCGGACTTCCTCGACCTTGTCCTTCTCCTGCACCGGAATACGCACCGCCGGCTCGTCGGGGCCGGCGATCTCCGGCGGCGGCAGGGGTTCGGGCAGCGGCTCGAGCTTCTGCTGCGCGATTGCGGCAGTGGCGGCGCACATCAGGACGAACACCGCCACGGGGCGCATGAGGGCATTTTACAGGTTGAGCAGTACCTCGCGCTCCGCGGGCGACGGCTCGAAGCCGCGCTTCTCGTAGAAATTGAAGATCGCGTCGACCACCTGCCGCGGCTCGTTGCACACCTGGAAGAGCTGGCAGTCGGTATCGTCGATCATGCCCTCGGCGGCGAGGCGCTCCTGCATCCAGCCGACGAGGCCGCGCCAGAACGGCTCGTGCACCAGGATGATCGGCATCTGGCGGCCCTTGCCGGTCTGCACCAGCGTCAGCGCTTCGAACAGCTCATCCAGCGTGCCGTAGCCGCCTGGCAGCACCACATAAGCGCTCGCGAACTTGGCGAACATCACCTTGCGCGCGAAGAAATGCTTGAAGCGCAGGCTGATGTGCTGGTAGCGGCTCGAGGGCTGCTCGCGCGGCAGGTCGATGTTGAGGCCGACCGCCATGCCGCCACCCTCGAAGGCGCCCTTGTTGGTCGCCTCCATCAGGCCGGGACCGCCGCCGGAGAACACCGCGAAGCCCGCCGCGGAAAGCAATCGCGCCGTCTCCTCGGCCAGGCGGTAGTACAGCGTGCCCGGCTTCACGCGCGCGCTGCCGAAGACCGACACCGCGGGCCGGATGTCGGCAAGCTTCTCGGTCGCCTCGAAGAACTCTGCCATAATGCCGAACAGCTTCCACGCTTCGCGCGCGGAGATCTCGTGGCCCAGGCCGGCCGCCTTCAGTAGTTTCTCTTGTGTCATCGTGTCGGGGACTGATCCAGAAAAGACGTTGTTGCTGGTCGACGGCTCGTCTACCTGTACCGCGCCTACCACGCGCTGCCCGAGCTGAGGAGCCCGAAGACCGGAGAGCCGACCGGCGCCATCTACGGCGTGCTCAACA
>VBCP01000284.1 GCA_005888925.1 Betaproteobacteria bacterium
AAGGGCCGCGCCGCGCGCCTCGCCGGCCCCGATCGCCTGCGCGTCGACGCCAAGCTCCCCGCCTGGCAGGAGCGCGCCCAGGCGGTGAAGGACATCCTGCTGCAGCTCGCGGCCTGAATTCCGGACAACGTCCGTAATATTTTGAATCTCGTCGTCCAGGGCCCGTCCATGACCGCCGAGCAGGCGCAGCACCTTGCCGGCCTTGCCGGCTCGACGCGTATCCATCGCATCACCGACCACGCTTGGCGCGTCCACGGCGCCGCGCCGGCGGATGCCATCGCACCGTATTGCGAAAAGGCGCACATCGACTATGCGTTCGTGCCTAGGGGAAGGCTCTTCGCGGATCTGAAGCTGCTCGCGATGGACATGGACTCGACGCTGATCACCATCGAGTGCATCGACGAGCTCGGTGACATGGCCGGCTGCAAGACCGAGATTGCCGCGATCACCGCGCAGGCGATGCGCGGCGAGCTCGACTACCCCCAGAGCCTGCGCAAGCGCGTGGGGCTGCTAAAGGGACTGCAGGAGGCCGCGCTCAAGCGCGTGTACGACGAGCGCCTGCGCCTCACGCCGGGCGCGGACGAACTGCTGGCGGCGTGCAAGAAGCACGGCGTCAAGCTGCTGCTGGTGTCCGGCGGCTTCACCTTCTTCACCGATCGCCTGAGAGAGCGCCTGGGCATCGACTACACCATCTCGAACCGGCTGGAGACGCAGGGCGGCCAGCTCACCGGCACCTTGGTGGGAAGCATCGTCGACGCCGACGCCAAGGCGGCGAAGTTCGCGGCGGTAGCGACCGAGATCGGCGCGGCGCGCGAGCAGACCGTCGCGATCGGCGACGGCGCGAACGACCTGAAGATGATGGCGCAGGCGGGAACCTCGATCGCCTTTCATGCCAAGCCGGTGGTGCGCGCGCAGGCGAGCTGCGCGATCAGCTGGTGCGGCCTCGACGCAGTCCTGAACCTCTACGAGTAGGCGCCCATTCGGCGAGCACCCGCTCGACCAGGCGCGAGTACTCTTTCCATTTCGCCGGCCGCGCATACGCGGCATCGACGCCAGCGGCGAGCGCCTTGCGCTTTTCGCCGGGCGGCACGATGGCGACCAGCGGGACATTCAGGCCCTGTGCACGGCCGCGCGCGGCCTTCGCCTCGACGATCAGCACGAGGTCCGCATTCGAGGCGACGATGCGCGCGCCGGCGCAATACAGCGCCGCGGTGGCGAGCGTCGCTTCGGCGCGGTTCTTTCCGATCAGCATCACCGTCGGAGGTTTCACAGCCCGAGCATAGAAAGGGGCGCGCGCCGCGGCTGTAGGGAGAAGTTGAAACATTGAAAGGCTATTTCTTCGGCTTCGGTCCGCGCCGGCCGTTTCTTTTAAGGTTTGCAAGCGATTCGTTCGCGCGGCTCATCGCTTGGTCGCCGATGTCGTCGAGCAGGTCGAGGTAGGTGGTCACCCGGTCGCAGCCCGTACAGGTCGTCATGCTCGTGAGCCGCAGGGTACCGGGCTTCAGGACCTTGAAATCCGTGCCGCCGCAGCCTTTGCAGCGCGCGCTGATGTCCCCGACGCTGACGAGCATGCCGCCCTCCGCGAGCCCATCGTAAATGAGCCCGCGATGCAGCAACGCGGACTTATTTCGCGGCGATCACCATGATTTCGACCAGCGCCCGCGGATCGGCGAGCTTCGCCTCGACGCAGGCGCGCGCCGGCAGGTTCTTGGCGTCGGCCCAGGCGGTCCACACCTCGTTCATCGGCGCCCGGTTGCGGATGTCGGTGACCCAGATCTGCGCCTGCAGCAGCTTCGACTTGTGCGAGCCGCACTTGCCGAGCAGACGGTCGACCTCGTCGAGCACTTCCTTCGTCTGGCCCTTGATGTCCTTGTCGAGGCCCTTCGCCACCACGCCGGCGAGGTAGACGGTGTTGCCGTGCTCGACCGCCTGCGAGAGAATGCTGCTCGAATCGTGCCGCGCGATACTCATCGGTTCTCTCCTCTAGAGTCTGGGGTCAGACCCCTGCTCCTCGCCGCGCTGCACCTTCGCGTCCTGCACCTGTGCAATACCGCACAGCGCAACCGCCAGCGCCGCGACGAGCGGCCGGATGTACATAGTGTTCGACAGGGGAGCCTTCCTGTCGCTAACTTACGCTTTTCGCGCTGCGCGAGGGAGGACGTTTCGAATGCGAGTCACCACCGCCTTGCTGTTGTCGCTCATGCTGGCTGCCGGGCCGGGCCTGGCCGACGAGCCGAAGCCGGCCGCCAAGAAATCCGAGAAGAAGGCCGCCGCCAAGTCGGACAAGAACGTGTTCCAGAAGACGGAGTCGTCGGTCGGCGACTGGGCCCACCGCAACAAGATCTGGACGCGCTCCGAGCCGCGCGGCACCGCCCAGAAGAAACCCGTCAAGAAAGCCGAGCAATAGCCTTCTACTGCGGCTTCGCTTCGCGCACGAGGAGCCCCGAGGTCGAGACGCGCACCTCGAGCTCCGCCGGCTCCTTGACCTGCACGAAAGTCGCCGAGCCGTACTCCGCATCGTAGAGCGGCGCGAGAAACGCGTAGCGCTGGCGCAGCCGGAAAAGCTCGACCGGCCGCTCTTCACGCAGCAGGTACACCGTGCGCGGCGCCGAGCGCTCCTGCTCGATCGCCTGGTAGCGCCCGGACACGCGGTCGAGCTCATACGCCGTGTGCAGGCCGATCACGTTGGCGATCGGCTTCCACTTCAGGATGTGCGCGTCGACATAGATCTCGTCGCCCGCGAGGTCGAACACCTGCTCGCGGCCGTCGGGATAGCGCACTGTTGCACCGAATTTCTGCGGGCCGGCGGGCCGCACCGAGATGCGCGCCGCGACCTCCTCGCGCGTCAGCGCGTGGTAACCCTGGATGCCGAGCGCAACCGCGGCGGACAACGCACCGAGCGACAGCAGCACGAGCCCGAGCAGCGTGCGCACCAGGAAACGCAGCGGGCGCCAGCGGAAGAGCGCCACCAGGCCGGCGATGACCAGGATCGCGCCGAACGCGCCGAAGCCGATCGCGGCGAGGACGAACGGGCTGAAGGGCATTTCCTAGCGGCCGGCCGCGGCGCGGCCCCTTGCCGACGGCGCGACATCGACGCCGCGGATCGCATGACGCTTGATCGCCTCCGCGACCGCTCCGCTGCGCTTGAGCTCTTCGACGAAGGCATCCGCGAAGCGCACTCCGGGCCTCCTGCCGAGCGGCATGGCGATCGCGTGCTCGACCGCGTAATAGCGGCCCTCGAGCAGCCGATAGCCGTCGAGCTTGTCGCGCAAGGCGAGCAGGCGTTCGCGGTTGCCGGCGTAAACATCCGCTCTGCCCGTTTGCAGGAGCTCGACCGCCGCATCGAGCGTGTCCGGGACGCGCACCAGCTGCGCGTCCTTGAGATTGCGGGACAGGAACAGATCCGCCGCGTTCTTGACCCCGACCCCGACGCGCACGCCCGGCCGGTCTGCGTCCGCGAGGGCCCGGATTCCCGAGCTCAATGAGACGAGAAGCGTGTTCCCCACCTCCATGTAAGGCGCGGTGAATTCCAGCGTATCGGCGCGCGCTGGATCGATCGCGGCAAAGGCGACGTCCCATGCGCCGGCTTTGGCGCCGTCGACGAGCGCGCCTGCATTCGGATACAGCACCGGCATGAACTCGGCTTCCAGGCGGCTCGCCAACGCGCGGCCGAGATCGATCGCGATCCCGGAAACCTCGCTGCCGACCGCGGCGCGCTTCGC
>VBCP01000285.1 GCA_005888925.1 Betaproteobacteria bacterium
CGCCGAGACGATGGCGAAGTGCTGCTTCGCGCGCTTGCGCCGCTCGGCGCGATGCGGCAGCAGGTTGACGCGGGCGGTGCTCATTGCGGGTCGAATCTCCTCATGGCGAGGCCGCAGGCGACGATCAGCGACGGCGCGTCGACGATCAGGCGCTTGAGCTGCACGCGCGGCGAGGTCTGCATCTGCGCGAAGGGATTGGCGACGCTGGTGGGCACCTGAGCGCGCGTGTTCACGACCTCGTCGAGGCCGGGGATCACCGCCGAGCCGCCGGCGAGCAGGATATGCTCGACCGTGTGGTACTGCGTCGAGGTGAAGAAGAACTGCAGCGCGCGCTGGATCTCCCCGGAGAGATTTTCCAT
>VBCP01000286.1:0-397 GCA_005888925.1 Betaproteobacteria bacterium
CCAAGTTCACTTCCTCGAGCGCGAACGGGATGTACTGGTTCGCTTCGCTTTCCACCTGGATCTCGAGTTCTTCCTCGCGCAGGCTCGCCGGCACCACGATCTTTTTCGAGATCACCGCGCCGGTGGGTACGGCCATCGCGACATGCTTGGTGCGCGTGCCGAGCCGCTTGTGTGCGCGGCGCACCGCATCGGTGACCGCCTCGAGGTTATTGATGTTGCCGTCGACCACGGCGTCGCGCGCGAGCGGCTCGATGGCGTAGCGCTCGACGCGGTAGCTGCCTTTGCCGGCGTCGACGATCTCCAGCATCTTGACCGACGAGGAGCTGATATCCAGGCCGAACAGCGGGGGCGCCTTGGGCGTGAACAAGTCGAATTGCATTCGTTGTTTTCCCCTTTG
>VBCP01000286.1:584-938 GCA_005888925.1 Betaproteobacteria bacterium
GTCGTGCTCGCCTATCCGAACCTCCCCGAGCTCGGTGCGCTCACCGCCTATCAACCCAAGATCCCGCTTCGCATCTATAGCGCCGAGGGCACCCTGATCGGCGAGTTCGGCGAGGAGCGCCGTGCGGTGGTGGCCATTGCCGACGTGCCGCCGCAGCTCAAGCACGCGATCATCGCCGCCGAGGACGAGCGCTTCTACCAGCACCCCGGCATCGACTACATCGGCGTGCTGCGCGCCGCCTATGCCAACCTGGTCGCCGGTGGGCGGCGCCAGGGGGCGAGCACCATCACGATGCAAGTGGCCCGCAACTTTTTCCTCTCCTCGGAAAAGACGCTGACGCGCAAGCTCTATGAA
>VBCP01000280.1 GCA_005888925.1 Betaproteobacteria bacterium
ATTCGTCCTGGAAAAACTGTACGAGGTGACCAAAGGGCAGGCGTTCGTCACCTCGGACGTCGGCCAGCACCAGATGTGGGCGGCGCAGTTCTACAAGTTCGACGAGCCGCGCCGCTGGATCAACTCCGGGGGCCTGGGCACCATGGGCTTCGGGCTGCCGGCGGCGATGGGCGTGCAGCTCGCCAATCCCGGCGCCACCGTCGCCTGCGTCACCGGCGAGTCGTCGATCCAGATGTGCCTGCAGGAGCTCTCGACCTGCAAGCAGTACCGGCTGCCGATCAAGATCGTCAACCTGAACAACAAGTACATGGGCATGGTGCGCCAGTGGCAGCAGTTCTTCCACGGCAACCGCTACTCCGAGTCCTACATGGACGCGCTGCCCGACTTCGTGAAAGTCACCGAGGGCTACGGCCACCGCGGCATCCTGGTCGAGAAGCCCGCCGACGTGGAGCCCGCGCTGCGCGAGGCCTTCGCCAACAAGAAAGAGCTGGTGTTCCTCGACTTCATCACCGACCAGACCGAGAACGTCTATCCGATGATCCCCGGCGGCAAGGGGATCACCGAGATGATCCTGTCCGAAGAGTTGTAATGCGGCATCTCATCTCGATCCTGGTCGAGAACGAGGCCGGCGCCTTGTCACGCATCGCGGGACTGTTCTCCGCGCGCGGCTACAACATCGAATCGCTCACGGTGGCGCCGACCGAGGATGCCTCGATGTCGCGCATGACCATCGTCACCTCGGGCTCGGACGACGTGGTCGAGCAGATCACCAAGCAGCTGAACAAGCTGATCGACGTGGTGAAAGTGGTCGACCTGTCGGAAGCCGAGCACATCGAGCGCGAGCTGATGCTGATTAAAGTCCGCGCCGGGCAGAAGGAGCGCGAGGACATGAAGCGCATGGCCGACATCTTCCGCGGCCGCATCATCGACGTCACCGACAACACCTACACCATCGAGCTCACCGGCGACGGCCGCAAGCTCGATGCCTTCATCCAGGCGCTCGACCAGGGCACGATCATCGAGACCGTGCGCACGGGAACCAGCGGCATAGGGCGCGGCAACCGCGTATTGCGCGTTTAGTTTTTCAGGGGAAAACCAATGAAGGTCTATTACGACAAGGACGCGGACCTTTCGCTCGTCAAGGGCAAGAAGGTCACGATCGTCGGCTACGGCTCGCAGGGCCATGCACACGCGCTGAACCTGAAGGAGTCCGGCATCAAGGTCACCGTGGGGCTGAGGAAGGGCGGCGCCTCGTGGGACAAGGCGAAGAAAGGCGGCATCAAGGTCGCCGAGATGGCCGCGGCCATCAAGGGCGCCGACGTCGTCATGATCCTGTTGCCGGATGAGCATCACGCGCAGATCTATAGAGAGTTGGTAGAGCCCAATATCAAGAAAGGCGCGTCGCTCGCCTTCGCGCACGGCTTCAACATCCACTACGGCCTGATCCAGCCGCGCGCCGACCTCGATGTCTGGATGGTCGCGCCGAAGGCGCCGGGACACACGGTGCGCTCGACCTACGCCGCGGGCGGCGGCGTGCCGATGCTGATCGCCGTGCACCGCAACCCGTCGAAGAAGGCGCGCGACGTCGCGCTGTCGTACGCCGCGGCGATCGGCGGCGGCAAGGCCGGCGTGATCGAGACCAGCTTCAAGGAGGAGACCGAGACCGACCTCTTCGGCGAGCAGACCGTGCTTTGCGGTGGATGTGTCGAGCTGGTCAAGGCAGGATTCGACACGCTGGTGGAGGCGGGCTATGCGCCCGAGATGGCGTACTTCGAATGCCTGCACGAGCTCAAGCTGATCGTCGACCTGATGTACGAAGGCGGCATCGGCACGATGAATTACTCGATCTCCAACAACGCCGAGTACGGCGAATACGTCACCGGGCCGAAGATCATCGACCAGGGCGTAAGGACGCGCATGAAGGAGGCGCTGCACCGGATCCAGAACGGCGAGTACGCGAAGGAGTTCGTGCTCGAGAACCGGGCCGGCGCGCCGGGCCTGCTCAGCCAGCGGCGCATGACCGCCGAGCTGCCGATCGAGAAGGTCGGCGCGCGGCTGCGCGAGATGATGCCGTGGATCCGCAAGAACCGGCTGGTCGACACTTCCAAAAACTAGGGGACCGATATGCGCATATTGATTGTTGGCTTAGTCGCGCTGCTGGCGGCGTGCAGCCCCGAGCAGTCCAGGAACATCGGCGCGCAGCCGAAGAAGACCATCGACAACGTCACGAACAAGGTGAACGACGCGATGAAGCAGGGACAGGGCTCGGAGCGGCTGAAGGAAGGCGAGAAGTAAGCGCGTGAAGCCGCCGTATCCGCATCCGCTGATCGCGCGCGAAGGCTGGCTGTTCGTCGCCATCGCGCTCGGCGTCGGCGTGCTGATCGGAGTGCTGCTCGGCTGGTGGTGGTCGGCTCCGCTCTGGCTGGTCGCGTTCTTCGTCATCCAGTTCTTCCGCGATCCGCCGCGCGAGGTGCCCGACGATCCGCGCGCGGTGGTGTCGCCGGCCGACGGGCGCATCGTGGAGATCAGCAAGTCGCGCGATCCGTGGCTCGAGCGCGACGCGCTCAAGGTAAGCGTGTTCATGAACGTGTTCAACGTGCACTCGAACCGCTCGCCGGTCGACGGCACGGTGAAGGAGCGCTGGTACTTTCCCGGCGCCTTCCTCAACGCCGCGCTCGACAAGGCGTCGCTCTCGAACGAGCGCAACGCGCTGTGGCTGCGCACGCGCGAAGGCCGCGACGTCACTTGCGTGCAGGTCGCGGGGCTGATCGCGCGGCGCATCCTGTGCTATGTTGGCGCGGGCGCCGAGCTGAGCCGCGGCCAGCGCTTCGGCTTCATCCGCTTCGGCTCGCGCGTCGACGTCTATCTGCCGCTCGATGCCGAGGTGAAGGCGGCGCTCGGCGACAAGGTCTACGCCGCGGAGAGCGTGCTCGCATGGCTGACGCCCCCGAATACGAACCCGAGATAGAGCCCGAGGAAAGACTCGCCGGCCCCGGCAAGCTCGGCGGCCTGCGCCGCCGCGGCATCTACCTGCTGCCGAACCTCTTCACTACCGGCGTGCTGTTCTGCGGCTTCTTCGCCATCGTGCAGGCGATGAACGGCCGCTTCGAGATCGGCTGCATCGCCATCTTCGTCGCCATGGTGCTCGACGGCATGGACGGGCGCGTCGCGCGCTGGACCAACACCCAGAGCGAGTTCGGCGCGCAGTTCGACTCGATCGCCGACATGGTGGCGTTCGGCGCGGCGCCGGCGCTGGTCGCGTACACCTGGGCGCTCAATCCGCTCGGCACGCTCGGCTGGATCGGCGCCTTCATCTATTGCGCCGGCACCGGGATTCGGCTGGCGCGCTTCAACGCCAACATCTCGGTCGTGGACAAGCGCTACTTCCAGGGACTACCGAGCCCCTCGGGCGCGGCGGTGATGGCCGGGCTGGTCTGGGTGCTGACCGATTTCGGCTTCGAGCCCGAGGATGCCGTCTGGCTGCCGGGCCTGACGTGGGCGATCGCCGTGTTCGCCGGGGTCACCATGGTTTCCAATGTGCCCTTCTGGAGCTTCAAGGAAGTGAACTGGAAGAAGCGCGTGCCGCTGTGGGTGATCCTCGCCTGCGTGATCGCGATCTCGATCATCGCGTCGAGCCCGTCGCTGGTGCTGTTCCTGCTCTTCTTCTCCTACGCGCTATCGGGCTACGTCATGTGGGCGATGGGCCATCGCGTGCGTCCGGTCCTGCCTGAGGAATAAGCCCGCTGGCGTTGCGTCGCGCGCACATTTGCGCGGCAGCAAACGTCAAAGTTCTTCAACCATCCTTGGCGGCGCGAAGTCCGGGCAATGATGCAGCCATGTCGCGCGATTTCCGCACCGCCACCGTCGCCCGCATCGGCCGCAGCTATCCGCGTCCCCGATCGGAGCCCGTCGATGCCGAACACTCCTCTGTCGGAGGATTTCAGGTCGCCGGTGCGCTGATCGCGCTGCTCGCGGCGCTCGGCCTAATCGGCTGGTTTCTCGCCCGCTAGCCCGGCGCGCACCCACTCATCGAAGCGGTGGCAGTCGAATTCCTGCGGCACGTAATGGCCGTGCTTGAACTCGCGCGACTGGATGCCCTGCTGCTGCCATTCGCAGTTGCGCGCGTCCTGCCGGTTGGTGACGTCCCACAGCGCCACGTAGTGCTGTAGATCCTCGCCTCCGAGCGGCAGCCGCTCCGGCTCGAACAGCCAGTCGTACACGATGCGCAGGCTCTCGGGCCCGGTGGGCGTCATCAGGTGCGCGTTGACGTAATCCGGCTGCACGTTGAGGAACAGGCTCGGCGGCAGCATCGCCGGCACGTAAATCGTCTTGCGCTCCGTCTCGGTGAGCGTGCCGATCGGCGGCAGTCGCGCGCTGCCATCCAGCGTGAGCGTCGCCGCTCCTGCTGCGAACTCGGGCGCGGTCTCGGCGCCGCGCAGTCCCCAGGCACCGGCGTCCCGGTACGCCGTGACGACGCGGCAGAGCTCCGGGTGCACCGGCGGGCAGTGGAAGCACTCCGAGAAATTCTCGCCGAGCAGCTTCCAGTTCGCCTGCACGTCGGCGACGATGCGCTTGCCGATGCGCAGGTCGCCGAGCCGGTAGCGCTTGAACTGTGCCTCCAGAGCGCCGACGTCGAGCGGCGGCGCGTCGCGCCCGGCGAGATTGACGAACACGAAGCCGCCCCAGCTCGCTACGGCCACCTGGTAGAGCGGGAAGTCGCCAAAGTCGAAGTCCGGCGTCTCCATGCGCCGCGGCGTCGCGACGAGCTGCCCGCCGAGGTCGTAGGTCCAGGAGTGATACGGGCACACAATGCGCCGCCGCGCGAAATTGCCGCGCTCCTCGGTACACAGGATCGAGCCGCGATGGCGGCAGGTGTTGTGGAACCCCCGGATGCGATCTTCGTCGCGCGCGAGGACGATGGACTGCGTGCCGATGCGCACCGTGCGCCAGTCGCCCGGACCGGGCAGTTCCTCCTCGCGCGCCACCGCGACCCAGCGCCGGTACCAGAACGCCTCGAGCTCGCGCTGGTAATGCGCCGGATCGTAGTACCAGGGCCCTGGCAGCCCCGCTTCCAGCCGTTTGAGTGCTTCCCTTGTCACGCCCCAAGAGTAAAGCTATAGTCGCCGCATGCAACAGGCGATCTTCGCTCTTCTCTCGCTCGCGCTTCTCGCGCTGAGCGGCCTGCTGCTGCGGCCCGCCCGCTAAATACTCCTGCCTACAATCCGTGTTGTGAACCGAGCCCACAAGGCTCAAGGGACCATTCCTATGGCACAGAACCGCCTGATTATTTTCGACACCACCATGCGCGACGGCGAGCAGAGCCCCGGCGCCTCGATGACGCGCGACGAGAAACTGCGCATCGCGCGGGCGCTGGAGCGCATGCGGGTCGACGTCATCGAGGCGGGCTTCCCGGCCTCGTCCAACGGCGACTTCGAGGCGGTGCGCGCCGTTGCCAACGCCGTGAAAGACTCGACGGTATGTGGGCTGTGCCGGGCCAACGACCGCGATATCCAGCGCGCCATCGATGCGTTGAAAGGCGCGAATGCCTGGCGCGTCCATGTCTTTATCGCCACCAGCGCGCTGCACATGGAGAAGAAGCTGCGCATGAGTCCCGAGCAGGTGCTGGAGCAGTCGAAGCTGTCCGTACGCTTCGCGCGCAAGCACTGCCCGGACGTGGAGTTCTCGCCGGAGGACGGCAGCCGCTCCGAGCCCGACTTCCTCTGCCGCGTGCTCGAGGCCGTGATCAAGGAAGGCGCGACCACCATCAACATCCCGGACACGGTCGGCTACGCGGTGCCGCAGCAGTTCGGCGAGTTCATCCGCAAGATCCGCGAGAAGGTGCCGAACTCGGACAAGGCGGTGTGGTCGGTGCACTGCCATAACGACCTCGGCATGGCGGTGGCGAACTCGCTCGCCGCGGTGCAGCTGGGCGGCGCGCGCCAGATCGAATGCACCATCAACGGTCTGGGCGAGCGCGCCGGCAACACGTCGCTCGAGGAAGTGGTGATGGCGGTGAGGACCCGCGCCGACTTTTTCAACCTCGAAACCCGGCTCGATACCACGCACATCGTGCCGACCTCGCGCCTCGTGTCGCAGATCACAGGATTCGTGGTGCAGCCCAACAAGGCTGTGGTGGGCGCCAACGCCTTCGCGCACGCCTCAGGCATCCACCAGGACGGCGTCCTCAAGGCGCGCAACACCTACGAGATCATGCGCGCCGAGGATGTGGGCTGGAGCACCAACAAGATCGTGCTCGGCAAGCTCTCCGGCCGCAACGCGTTCAAGCAGAGGTTGAAAGAGCTGGGCATCGAGCTGGAAGGCGAAGATGCCTACAACAAGGCGTTCCAGCGCTTCAAGGACCTGGCGGACAAGAAGGCCGAGATCTTCGACGAGGACCTGCAGGCGCTGGTGACGCAGGAAGCCGGGCGCACGACGGAGGAGCACTGGCACCTCGTCACCATGAGCCAGGGCAGCGGCATGGGCGAGCGCCCGCATGCCGCGGTCGTGCTCAAGACGAACGGCACCGAAAGGCGCGCGGAATCGCAGGGCGACGGACCGGTCGACGCGACCTTCAAGGCGATCGAGAGCCTCGCGAAGAGCGGCGCCGAGCTGCTGCTGTACTCCGTCAACGCCGTCACCACCGGCACCGAGTCGCAGGGCGAAGTCACCGTGCGGCTCGCCAAGGGCGGGCGCGTGGTGAACGGGGTGGGGGCCGATACCGATATCGTGGTGGCGTCGGCGAAGGCGTACATCAGCGCGCTCAACAAGCTCGAGAGCAAGATGGAGCGCGTGAATCCGCAGCACCAG
>VBCP01000281.1 GCA_005888925.1 Betaproteobacteria bacterium
CGGCGGTTGGCCTGCGACTCGCCGGCGAACGCCGCCTTGAGATTGTCGTGAGTCTTCGTGCCTTTGAGCGCTTTCATGGAAGCCTCCTCTGGTGAGGATCAAGGCTACGACCGCACACTGAATAGATCAAATCGAAAATCACAATCCAATGTATTGAGGCGATCTATCTAGGCAAAATACTTAGGCACCTAAGAAAGCCTTCGCCGGGCTCAGATGGTCACGCCCGGCATGTACCGCCCGACCAAGCCGAGGACGCCGATGATGATGAGATACAGCGCGACGATGTAGTTCAGCAGCCGCGGAATGAAGAGGATGAGGATGCCGGCGATCAGCGCCACGATCGGCGCGATGGCGATGCCCATGAACATGGAAGTCTCCCGAAGTTGAGCACCGGGATTGTGCTACAGCGGCCTTACTTCTGTCCTTTCGCGGCGCCCTGCATGTCCTTGCCCGCCTGTTCCACCGACTTCCCGGCTTGGCCGATGGCGCGGTCGGCTTCCCGGCCGGCCTTCTCCATGGGACCGCCTTTCTCGTCGCGGTTGCACGCCGCGAGCAGCGTGAACGCCGCCGCGAGGAGCGCGAATGCGATCGATCTCATCAGGACGCCTTGCTGGTCGCCGGGGTCTTGCGGAAATGGAAATTGAAAAACTTGCGCGGCGCGGGCAGCGTCGCGGGCTTCGGCGCAGGCTTCCTGACCTTTGCGGCGAACACCGCGGCGAGCTCCCAGCAGCGCAGGCCCGGCTCGAAACGCAGCACGAAGCGCCGGCCGTCGTCGACCATCACTTCGTAGTAGTGGTGCGTGGCATCCTGCCAGCGCTCGATCACGGCAAGCACGGGAAGGCGCCGGCCGCCGAGGTAGAAGGCGCAAGGAGTCTCTTCTCCTCGCGTACCCCGGTTGCTATGCACGCAAATTTTCATGACGACGCTAGCCTCGAAGTTTGTTCCTCCCTCGAAGCAAGTTTCGCGCTGCCCCAATGATCCGGTCGGACCTGCCGGGGGTCTGAGGGGTTTCTAGGCCGCGCGACTCTCGAGCCGGCGGCGCACCTCGGCCTCGGCCTCGATCCAGTCCTGCACCTCGTGGCCGGGCGCGAAGCCGCGCGCCTTGGCCTTGAAGTAGGCCGACTCCTGGATCAGCCGGTAGACCTCCTCGGGCGACAGCTTGGAGACAGCTGTCTTGGCGATGGGGACGTCAGGCGCTGTCCTGGCCGGGCGCTCCGCTTGCTGGGGCTTGGATCCGGCGCGTGCGCCGCCGCTCTTTGTTGCAAGCGTGGGGCGTTCTTTACCTTTGGCCATTGTAATTTCCTCGTAAGTTTCCGGAGGTTGGGTGAGGCTAGCAAACTTGCGCGACGACTTCTATCGGGCTGTACCGAGGGTTGTAGAATCGGCCGCTCCCGTGAGATCCCTCGTCGACAGGACCTTCCACCAGATCGGCGAGCGCTCCGGCATTGTCTTCGCCGTCCGCCTCGCCGACGGCTCGGAGTGGCGCAGCGGCGCGGGCGCTCCCGAATTCACGCTGGTCTTTCGCAAGGCGCGGGCCTACTGGCGCATGGCCGCGTTCGGCCACGTCGGCCTGCTGGACGCCTACTTCGCCGGCGAGGTCGACCTTGAGGGCAGCCTGGCGCGGGCGCTCGCCGCCGGCATGGCCGCGGACGCCCACTGGCCGAAGCCCCTGGTGCGCATCGCCAACCGCCTCCACGAGTTCCTGCACGCCAACACGAGCTGGCTGCGCGCGAAGCGCAACGCCGAGTTCCACTACGCGCTCGGGCCCGAGTTCTACCGCTTCTGGCTCGACGATCCGCTGATGCTCTACACCTGCGCGTACTGGAAGGAGGGCACGCGCACGCTCGAGGAGGCGCAGAGGAACAAGCTCGAGCACGTCGGACAGAAGGTGCTGCTCGAGCCCGGCGACGAGGTGGTCGACGTCGGCAGCGGCTTCGGCGGCTTCCTGCTCTACGCGGAGGAGCGCTTCGGCGTGAAGGTGACCGGGTACAACACCACCGGCTCGCAGGTCGAGCACGCGCGTCGCGAGATCGAGCGGCGGCGCCTTCGCAAGACCGCGGCGGTGGAAGGCGACTTCCGCAGCATGGACCGGCAGTACGACAAGGTGGTCTCGATCGGCTGCCTGGAGCACGCCGGCCGCGATGGGCTGGTCGACCTGATCCAGGCGCATGCGCGTGCGCTCAAGCCGGGCGGCCTCGGCCTGATCCACTTCATCGGCCATGTCGGCTACTACGAGACCGACTACTTCATCCGCAAGTACGTCTTCCCCGGCGGCTGGATTCCGAGCCTCGCCGACGTGGTGGTCGAGATGGAGAAGGCGGGACTCGAGATCCTCGACGTCGAGAACCTGCGCCGGCACTACGCGCTGACGCTCGACGTGTGGGCCGAGCGCTTCGACCGCCACTGGGAGAGGATCCGCGCGCTCGATCCGAAGAAATTCGACGAGCGCTTCCGCCGCATCTGGCGCGTGTACTTGTATGGCTGCGCCGAGATGTTCCGCTCGCATGGGGGGCTCACGCATCTTTTCCAGATCGTGTTCTCCAAGGGCAACGTCTCGATGACGAACTACCCCATGAGCCGGAGCTTCCTCTACGAACAACCCCTCAAACAGCCCGCAGCTCCAGCATTCCAGGAAAAAAGAAGCCCTAGCCGCGCGGCTTAGGGACGGGCAGGGCCCGGTCGGGCTCGCCAAGGAAACGTCGAATCTGTTCCGCGACCGCAAGAGCGTCGCGCGCCGGCGCCTGGACGTGCGCGGCTTCAACCAGGTGCTGCAGGTCGACGCGGCCGCGGGCTGGGTCGACGCCGAGGGCGTGATCACCTACGAGGACCTGACGCGCGAGTGCCTGGTGCACGGCCTGATGCCCGCGGTGGTGCCGCAGCTGAAGACCATCACGCTCGGCGGCGCGGTGGCCGGCGTCGGCATCGAATCCTCGTCGCATCGCCATGGCCTGGTGCACGACACCATGCTCGAACTCGAC
>VBCP01000287.1:0-3343 GCA_005888925.1 Betaproteobacteria bacterium
TTCGGTCAGCGCCTGCTTGGACCGTCCGATCTCGCGGTTCACTTCCTCCAGCCGCCGGTGCAGCTCGTGGAGTTCGCGCCCGCGGTTGTAGCCGGCGAGGAAATCCGCGCCAGCGGGCTGCGGACAGCCGGCGGCGTAGCCGTGGCCCGCACGACCCTCGGAAAAGCCGCGCTCGTAGGTGCAAAACGATTTGAGGCCGTCGTTGCGCCCGGCGACATAACGCTCGCTGTCCGGCATCACGTTGTGCTTCGCGCAGGCGCGGCGGTGATCGCCGAGCCGCTCCACGGCGTGGCCGCGCGCGCCATCCTCCAGGCCGATCGCGTACCAGTCGGCGTGCAGGCACTCGTCCTTGTCCAAACTGGCACAAGCGGCGAGGAGCAGAAAAATGGGGACAGTCCCTATTTTTCTCATTTAGAAGCGGTATGCCAAGCCAAGGCTTGCATAGGCGCTCGCGCGGCGCTCGACAAAGGCGCTGTGCATCGCGTGGTCGCCGAGGCGCCGCTCCTCTACGCTGCCGAGGAGCAGCCAGCGGCGGGAGAGATCGTACGAGCCGAGCGCGCCGAGGCTCGTGAAGAGCAGCCCGCTGTCGTGCACCGCGTAATAGGCCTCGAAGGATTTCTCGCTCGCCCAGGTGGCCTGCCCGAAGAGGCCGGCGGCGAAGCCGTGGCCTTCGTAGACGCCGACGGTGGCGCGCGCGTCGAACTCCACGCCGCGGCCGTTCTCGAGGAACTGGCGCAGGCGCACGAGCGCGTTGAGGGATGATGATCGAGCGGACCCGCCTCGTAGGCGAGCTGCGCGCCGGCCACCACGCCTTTGCCGATCTGCCAGCGTCCGCCGCCTTCCAGGATGCCCTGCGTGGTGCGCGCGAACCACGGCTTGCCGTAGTAGCGAATCACCGGAATGGGATCGAGACTGCGGTGGGACGAGCCGTCGAATTTGGGCCGGCTGTAAAGGCCGGCGCCAAGGAGCGTCTCGTCGTCGTCCTGGGCAGCGACCGCCAATGGGACGACGAGCAGGACCAGCAGAACGAAGCGCATGGCGCGCTTTATAGCCTCCGCCACCAGCCGAGCGCAATGCCGAAAGCCGCGCCCCACATCAGGTGATCGGCGAGCTGCGGCCAGAAATCGAGCGCGGCGACCTGCGGGAAGTAGAGCGGCGCGATCAGCTTGAGGTCGAGGAGCGCGATCAGCACGGCGGCGAGGAGCGCCCATTCGAGCGTCGCGCGCCGCGGCAGCCAGCGCCAAAGCGGCAGCGCCCAGAACAGGGACACCGTGCAGTGGACCAGCGCCGCCGCGCCGACGAGTTTGGCGAGCGAGGTCTCCCCCGGCAGCAGCATCGCGCCTGCCGCCCGCGTCGCTTCGGAAATATCGCCGCCGGTGGCGAGCGCCCAGGCGGTGGAGGGCAGGCCGCTCAGCAGCGTCGCCGCGAGCCACGCGCGGACGAGCTCAGCGAAAGTCCGGCGGCCGCTTGGCGATGAACGCGGCAATGCCTTCACGAGCGTGCGGCGTGCGCGCCTGGTCGGCGATCGCCTGCGCTTCGAGCTCCATCTGCGTCTCGAGCGATTCGCTCGAGCTGTGGTGCAGCAGTCGCTTCGCCGCGCCGAGCGCGTGCGTCGCGCCGGCGGCGAGCTGCTTCGCGAGCGCCTGCGCCTCGGCCTGCAGCTCGGCGTCGGGCACCACCTTGGTCACGATGCCCCAGTCCATGGCCTCGCGTGCGCTGAGTACGCGATTCGTCAACGCAAGCTCCAACGCGCGGCGCACGCCGATGATGCGCGGCAGGAAATAGGTCGAGCCACCGTCGGGGCTCAAGCCCGCGCGCGTGTACGCGAGCGTGAACTTGGCCGACTCCGCGGCGAGCACGATGTCGGCGAAGAGGCACAGGCTCATGCCGGCGCCGCCCGCCGAACCGTTCACCGCAGCGATCACCGGCGCATCCATGCGCACGAAGCGCGAGATCGCGGCGTGGAGATACAGCGCCACTTCCTTGAGATGTCCCGGAAGGCGCTCCTCCTGCGCGGCGAAGCTCTTGAGATCGCCGCCGCCGGAGAACATCTTGCCCGCGCCGGTAAGGATCACCGCGCGCACCGCTGGATCCTCGCTCGCACGGATCGACGCATGCATGAGGTCGCGTCCCATCTCCAGGTTGAGCGCGTTGGCCGCATCGGGCCGGTTGAGCGTGATGCGCGCGACATGGTCCTTCACTTCGTACAGCAGCGTGTTCATAGTGCCTCCCATGACTATGATAGGCGCCATGCGTGTTTTTCTTTGCCTGCTTTTGTGCTTCCCCTTCGCCGCCGCTGCCCAATACAAATCGGATGAACACACGTTCCGCGTGGCGAAGCTGGTCGACGGCCTCGACCATCCGTGGTCGCTCGCCTTCCTGCCCGACGGCCGCATGCTCGTGACCGAGCGCGCCGGCCGGCTGAACCTGCTCTCGTCCGGTTTCAAACGCAGCAACATCGAAGGCGTACCGCGCGTCGCGGCGAGCGGGCAGGGCGGGTTGCTGGAAGTCGCGCTGCATCCTCGCTTCAGCGAGAACCGCATCATCTATCTCTCGTACTCGGGACCCGGTGAAGGCGGCGTGAGCACCGAGCTCCTGCGCGCCAAGCTCGGCGCCACGCGAGTCGAGGAGGCGCAGGTCATCTTCCGGCAAGAGCCCAAGACCACCGGCGGCATCCATTTCGGCGGGCGCATCGTGTTCGACCGCGCCGGCTTCCTCTATCTCACGCTGGGCGAGCGCGGGCAGATGCAGCGCGCCCAGGTTCCCGGCAACCACCATGGCTCGATGATTCGCCTCCACGACGACGGCCGCGTGCCGGCCGACAACCCGTTCGTCGGCAAATCCGACTGGAAGCCGGAGAAGTTCGACTTCGGCCATCGCAACATGCAGGGCGCGGCCTTCCATCCGCAGACCGGGATGCTGTGGACGCACGAGCACGGCCATTACGGCACCGGCACCAAGATCGGCGAAGGCACGCACAAGGCCGGCATGGCGCAGCCGCTTTACTACTGGGTGCCCTCGATCGCGCCTTCGGGCATGGCGTTCTACACCGGCGATCGCTTTCCGAAGTGGAAGGGCAATCTCTTCGTCGGCGCGCTGCGCGACGAAATGCTGGTGCGGCTCGTGCTCGACGGCGAGAAGGTGGTGAAGGAAGAGCGCCTGCTGAAAGGCGTCCTCGGCCGCATCCGCGACGTGCGCAACGGGCCCGACGGTTTCATTTATCTATTGACGGACGAGAACAACGGCGTGATGGCCCGACTCGAGCCTTAATTCCGGACAACGTCCGTAATTACCTTCCAGCTAGAGCCACCGACGCACCGAAGCCTTGTAGGGTAAGTACTCC
>VBCP01000287.1:3463-4997 GCA_005888925.1 Betaproteobacteria bacterium
CGAGAACAACGGCGTGATGGCCAGACTCGAGCCTTAATTCCGGACTAGAGCCACCGACGGACCGAAGCCTTGTAGGGCAAGTACTCCGAGGGAAACCGCGCTTCGAGGTAACGCTCTTCCCTTGGGATGACCACGAGCCCCATGAGCGCAACGGCTGGAATGAGCGTTATCAGCAAGGCAAGACTGTTGACCCAAAGAGCGAGACCGAGCTGAAGAAGCGAGAAGGCGAGATAGATGGGATTGCGGCTGAAGCGGAAGGGCCCCGCGCGGACGATCGTTGTCGTCGGGCGATTGCCTGGGACGGGCGTGCCGGCTGCCCGGAGGGTGCGAACTGCAGCGACGAAAAGGGCGATGGCGAGGACCGTGACCATGGCGCCGACTGGCGTGCTGACCGAAGGGGGGACGAGCCGTGCCGACCACAGAAGATGAAGCACCAGGCCGAGTGCGATCGAGCCCAGGTAGACGATAGGCGGACGGACCAGCCCGAGGTTTGCGACCTCCGGCACGGAAGTTCCGAGACCGCGGTTATCTCGAGAATCGTCTACCACGCGGTGTCTCCGCGGCCGCCCAACGTGCTGCCATTCAGCGGCGCGCCTGCTTCTGGCGCATCCGCTGCGATGGCGGATTAGGCGGCAGCCAAAACCGCCCGGCGTATGGGCTGTGGGAGCTCAATCGATGCGAAGAAATGTCGCGGATACAAATAGTCTTCGCCTGACTCGTCGATGACGCGAACCTGTCGATGCTTGGCCGCTTGAGCATCGGGAAGAACTTGGTAGATCTTCCGGCGCTCCAACGAGACTTCATAGCCCTTGTTCTTGAGACAGACGACGAACTGCTTTCCCGATGCTTTCATTGGTTTAGTCGATGTAGCGCTTGATCTTGAGATCTCTACGTCCGATGCCGTGAGCTTCGTACCAGTGTACCTCGGCTAGAAGGACGGCGCCGTCCTCTAGCCGCACTTTGGCAATTCCTTTCCGCTTTCTCCAGCGCCCCCGTCCATAGAGCTTACGCAAACGCGAGATCTCTCGAATCGAGGAGCCGGTCGCGAACGTCTCAACATGCGTAATCTCTCCAACGATCTCGAAGTACATCAGGCGTCGATCATCGCGCCTTCACGCGAGCAAAATACGCCCATGACGGATTCACCGTCGCTACTCGATCTTGACTGCGGCGGCGCGAATTACTTCGGCCCATTTCTGCGTATCGCGCTTGATCAGCGCAAGGTAACGCTCGCTTGTTCCGGGGATGGCCTCGATGCTCTGGACAGCAAGCTGACTCTTCACTTCGGGGAGGTTGAGAACGCGAATCGTCTCCGCGCTCAGCCGCTCGACGATCGACGGCGGAGTCTTTGCCGGCGCATTGAATCCGAACCACAGCGACTCCTCGAAGCCGGCGATCCCGGATTCGGTCAGGGTTGGAATCTCCGGCAGCGCGGCGAGGCGCTGCTGGCCGATCGCGGCAAGCGCCTTCAGTTTTCCCGCTTTGACGTGCGGCACTACGGTGGACGCGGGCGTGAACTGCAGCGTCACCCGCC
>VBCP01000288.1 GCA_005888925.1 Betaproteobacteria bacterium
GCAGCGCCGTGTGCCAGGCGGCGCGGTTCTCCGTCGTGTTGACGACCTTGCCGGAGAGGAGCGCCTCGCGCCATGCGGCCAGCCCGCGCTCCTCGGCGAGGTGCGAAAGGAGCCGCAGCGTGACGGCGCCGAGGCGTTGGCGCGAGTAGTCGTAGCGCACGCCCGCGGCTTCGGCGACGAGATGTGCGGAACGCTGCCGGTCGTTCGCGAAGAGCTCGCGCAGGTGGACCGCGCGCGATTGCTCCG
Organism: Betaproteobacteria bacterium; assembly: GCA_005888925.1. Lineage (GTDB taxonomy): Bacteria > Pseudomonadota > Gammaproteobacteria > Burkholderiales > SG8-39 > SCGC-AG-212-J23. The sequence goes on from VBCP01000288.1 coordinate 247, forward strand.
CGTGGGCGGCGAGCGCGGCCCAGGACGGGCACTCGGTCGGCGGCGTCGTGTTCATCGTACGAGGCGGTAGAGGCGGTAGCGCTCGGCGCGGTCGCCGGGACGCCCGACATCGGCGAGCTTGGTCCAGCGCATCGCCCCCGTGGTGGCGGGCGCGTCGAGTTCGTGCTTCGGGCTGCCCTGGACGAGCACCAGCGGACAGGCGGCGGGCTTCACCACGTCGAATGGCTGCGTGCGGATGCCGCCATGGTAGTCGAGCGCCGCGGCCTGTGATACGCCGAGCGAGCGCTGCGCGAGGCACTTGGCGCCGGCGGGTATTTTGCTCTTGAGCTGCAGCGCGACCGAGCGGTAGCTCTTCTGGTAGTCGACCCACGGCATCCACAGCATGGCGAAGGTGCCCCACAGCAGCACCACGCCGCCCGCCAGCGCGCGAGGCTGCGCAGCGGCGACCCGGGCGTGAAGAACACGATGTACAGCCAGGCGGCGGCGAGCGCGAGCGCGAAGAGCACCGCGAGCGGCTGCAGATGCGCGACGAATCCCGGCGCGATGCGGCCGAAGTTGCGCGCCACCGGCGCCGGCAGGCCGGTGAGCATGGCGATGTAGCCGAGCCACACCAGGCCGGCGAACACCGCGAAGGTGAGCGCGCCGAACCAGTCGAGGGCCGCGAGCGCGCCGCGGCGCAGGGTGAAGATGCCGTGGGCGGCGAGCAGCGCAAGCGGCGCGAGCAGCGGGATCAGGTTCTCGTCCTGCGGCGGTCCCCAGGCCACGAACAACACGATCATCGCAACGATCGACAGCGCCGGCACGAAGAGCCGCGCCTCGCGCCAGCGGCGCCGCAGCGACCACGCGCTCCACAGCGCGAGCGGCCACGCCGGCCAGGTGAACCAGCTGGCGGTCGAGAAAAAGTGCCGGAAGTTCTCCGCGGCGTTCGCCTGCGGCTGCAGCAGGATCGCGCGCCACGTGGTGAAAGACTCGGGCGAGCGCACCGCCAGGGCGAGCGGCCAGCTGAGCGCGACGACCAGCGCGGCGGCGAGCGTGGCGGCGAGGAACGGCGCGCTTCGCTGCGGGCGCCATTCCGGGCAGGCGAAGTGCGCGACTATCACGGCGAGCGCAAGCGACAGGGGCGCGATCCACGTGGCGGCGAGGAAAGCGAGGCCGAGGGCAACGCCGAAGGCGAGGCCGGCGCGCAATGGCTTGCGCGTCGCGTAGGGCAGCGCCGCGAGCGCGCCGCACATCGCGGCGAGCGAGGCGAGCTCGTTTCATCGCTCGACGACTCGCGCGCCGCGGCGTAGATGAAGGCGAAGGCCGCGCCGACGAACGCGCCGCTCGCCAGGCGCGCGGCGGCATGGAACTCGATCAGCCGGCCGAGCAGGCCGCCGAACGCGAGCGCGAACCAGTGGTAGAGCGGCTGATCGTAGAGCCACACTTCGCCCGCGATGCGCGGCACGACGATGTCGCGGGCCACCGCCATGCCATGGACCACGCCGAGGCCGATCGCGTCCTGCGTCTTCCACAGGTCGTGGCTGGCGAGGCCGGGCAGGATGAACGCGGCGGCGAGCGCCGCGAGCACCGCCGGCGACGGCGGCAGCGTGAGCCGGGGCAGCATGGACCCGCGAAGACCCCCCGGGCCTTCCTTCCTATTTGCTACTTGGCTTCTTGGTGTAGCGGCGCCTGAACTTCTCGACGCGGCCTGCGGTATCGACGAGCTTCTGCTTGCCGGTGTAGTACGAGTGGGACTCGGAGGAGACCTCGACCTTGACCACCGGGTATTCCTTGCCGTCGGTCCACTTCATCATCTCGCGGCCCTTGGTGTCGATCGACGAGCGCGTGAGAAACGAGTGGTTGGCGCTGGTGTCGTGGAAGATCACCGCCTTGTATTCGGGATGCGTGGCTGGTTTCATGACTCGGCCTTCTCTGCGAAGGCGCGGATTATACAGACTTTTTTAGCCGCGCCGCATCGAGTCGAAGAACTCGGCGTTCGACTTGGTGGCCTTCAGCTTGTCGATCAGGAATTCGGCCGCCTCGAGCTCGTCCATCGGGAAGAGCAGCTTCCTCAGCACCCACACCTTCTGCAGGATCGGCTGCTCGATCAGGAGCTCCTCGCGCCGCGTGCCGGAGCGGTTGACGTTGATCGCGGGGTAGATGCGCTTCTCGTGCATCCGGCGGTCGAGGTGCACCTCGAGGTTGCCGGTGCCTTTGAACTCCTCGTAGATCACGTCGTCCATGCGGCTGCCGGTGTCGATCAGCGCGGTGGCGATGATGGTGAGCGAGCCGCCTTCCTCGACGTTGCGCGCGGCGCCGAAGAAGCGCTTGGGCTTCTGCAGCGCGTTGGCGTCGACGCCCCCGGTCAGCACCTTGCCGGAGGCCGGCACCACGGTGTTATAGGCGCGTGCCAGGCGGGTGATCGAGTCGAGCAGGATGACCACGTCCTTCTTGTGCTCGACCAGGCGCTTCGCCTTCTCGATCACCATCTCGGCGACCTGCACGTGCCGCGCGGCCGGCTCGTCGAAGGTCGACGCGACCACCTCGCCCCTGACGGAGCGGGACATCTCGGTCACTTCCTCGGGCCGCTCGTCGATCAGCAGCACGATGAGCGTGATCTCGGGATGGTTCGCCACCAAGGCATGCGCGATGTGCTGCAGCATCACGGTCTTGCCCGCCTTCGGCGGACTGACGATCAACCCTCTTTGACCTTTCCCTATGGGCGCCACGATGTCCAGCACCCGGCCGGTGATGTTCTCCTCGGCCTTGATCTCGCGCTCCAGCTTGAATGCCTTGTCCGGATGCAGCGGCGTCAGGTTCTCGAACAGGATCTTGTTCTTGGCCGCCTCGGGGGTCTCGCCGTTGACCTTGTCGACCTTGACGAGCGCGAAGTAGCGCTCGCCGTCCTTGGGCGTGCGGATCTCGCCCTCGATCGAGTCGCCAGTGTGCAGGTTGAAGCGGCGGATCTGCGACGGCGAGACGTAGATGTCGTCGGTGCTCGCGAGGTAGGACGTCTCGGGCGAGCGCAGGAAACCGAAGCCGTCGGGCAGCACTTCGAGCGTGCCGTCGCCGAAGATCGAGGCGCCCTTCTTCGCCTGGTTCTTGAGCAGCGCGAAGATCAGGTCCTGCTTGCGCAGGCGGCTCGCGTTCTCGATGCCGTTCGCCACCGCCATCTCGACGAGCTGGGTGACGTGATGCGCCTTCAGCTCGGAGAGGTGCAGCGGAACTGCGACGGGTGCGCCTTCGGACTCGGCACGCGGCGCGGGCGCCGTTGCCGCTTCGGGCGGGACCACTTGAGGTCTGGCCATAACTTGGGAATGTGCGCGCCGTGTACTTTCGGCGCCGCGGACAACCTTTGGAATTTTGTTGCTAGAACCCCGCCCCCTCTGAGGACGGGGGGCTCAACTACTCGTACAGAATAAAAAGATCAGATGTTGCTGTCAAGGAAGGCGGTGAGCTGGGACTTGGACAGCGCGCCGACGCGGGTCGCCTCGACGTTGCCATTCTTGAACAGCATCAGGGTCGGGATTCCCCTGATCCCGAACTTCGCCGGCACGTTCTGGTTCTGGTCGACGTTGATCTTGGCGATCTTGAGGCGCCCTTCGTATTCCTTCGCGATCTCGTCCAGGATGGGAGCGATCGACTTGCACGGGCCGCACCATTCGGCCCAGTAGTCCACCAGCACCGGGGTCTCCGACTTGAGCACCTCGGGGTCAAAGCTGTCGTCGGTCACGTGCCGTATTTCGGGACTGCTCATGGTTCTCCATATTGGGGGTGTTGCAGGAAGGGCTCTATTATGCGGCCCGGCGCCCCGCAGGGGGAGAGGCGGGTGCTAAACTCTTGATCCCAAATGACTTACGTTGTCACCGAAAGCTGCATCAAGTGCAAGTACACCGACTGCGTCGACGTCTGCCCGGTCGACTGCTTTCGCGAGGGCCCGAACATGCTGGTGATCGATCCGGACGAGTGCATCGACTGCACGCTGTGCGTGCCGGAATGTCCGGTCGAAGCGATCTTCGCTGAGGACGATGTGCCCGATTCGCAGCAGGCGTTCATCGCGCTCAACAAGGAGCTCGCGCAACTGTGGCAGCCGCTCATCGAGAGAAAGCCCGCGCCCGCTGATGCAGATGAATGGGCGAAGCAGAAAGACAAAAAAAATCTGCTCGAGCGATAAAGCAGCGCAGCAATTTGCGCACCGCAATTGC
>VBCP01000028.1 GCA_005888925.1 Betaproteobacteria bacterium
GATCGCGCGCTCGACGAGCACGAAGCCGTCGTTGAAGTACGACTCGCGCTGCGCCTGGGTCAGGACCTTGGGCTTGATGGCGAGAACCTGTTCCGGTGTCATGGCAAGACTCCTTCGCGAACAGCCTCCATCATAAACTCGGCCAGGCGAGCGGTACGCCTTCCTCCACCAGCCGGCGCTGGAACCGGGAAAGCGCCGCAGCATCCTCCCGCACTGCGGCGGGCGGCATTCGATTCTCGAGCGCGAACGCCGCCAGCGCGCCGGCGGCCTCGCCGACGTTCCATTCGACCGGGTGCAGGCGGTAGCAACCGTTGGTGATGTGCGTGGTACCGATGTTCTTGGCGCCGGCGATGAGATTGACGATGCGCGCCGGCAGCAGTGCGCCGAGCGGGATCTGGAACGGCTTGGTGCGGCAGCTCGCGCCGACGTCGTCCGGACCTGAGCGATGGATATCGATCGGATACCAGCCGACGCCGACCGAATCGGCGAACTGGGCCGCGCACGGCCCCTTCTGATAGCGCTCCGAGACCTCCTGCTCGACGATCGTTTTCCTCGCCTTGATGCGCCGCGCTTCGCGGATGTAAGGGTGCTTGGACAGGCCATCGGCGCTGCCCATGACGTCCGGCCGCAGGCGAATCTCCGGCGCGCCCTGCTCAGTCTGCAACCAGTACAGAAAGCCGAGGCTTACCCGCTTCGCATCCTGCAGCGCTTTGGCGGCATCGAGCGGCGAGCAATCGAGAATGCTCCTGTCGCGGTAGTCGTTGCCCGGCCAGTTGAACATCGTGAGGTTTTCTTTTTCCACCAGGCGGCGATAGGTCCACAGCCCGCCCTTCGTCCCCGGCATCGTGTCGTACAGCCGGTAGTCGAGCCAGCCGCTCGTCTCGCCGTAGATCTCGCCGGCGTGGACTTCGATGCGCAGGCTGTACGGCTGCGCGGACTTGTAGTGCTCGTACTTTTCCGGACGCGCGATGACATGGCGCTCGCCCTCGCCGCGCCGCTCGCAGGCAAACGTATAGGTGAAGCTCTGCACGCAGTGCGGCTTCGGTTCTACGGGCTGCGCCTGCGGCTCGCCGGTCTGCGCGATAGTCTCCGCGCCGATCACGTGCTCCGCGCCGCACAAGGGCAGCAGGTCGCCGAGCTCGGTTGCGTCGATGACAAGTTGCGGCTGGAAGCGCACGGCGCGGCCGTCGTCGAGGCCCATCGCCACCACTTGGCTGATGCGATCGTCCTCGGTCGTCGCGGCCACGGTCTTCATGCGGCGGTGGATCGAGAGCCGCCCAGACTCGACGTGCGGCTGGAGCATGCGCTCGATCACACCCACGGCAACGCGCGGCTCGAACGCGAGCCGTGTCACCCAGCAGGCGCCGGGATTGAGGTTGTCGTAATGCTCGCGCAAGCGGTTGCGCAGCTCGTAGTAGCTTCGCGTGCCGCCGAACGTCTCGATATGCTCATGCTCGTCGAGCGCGGAAACGCCCTGCGCCGTCATCTGGCCGCCGAGCCAGTCGGTTTCTTCGAGCAGCACTACGCGGTGGCCGCTCCTGGCAGCCGCAAGCGCAGCGGCGACACCACCGGTGCCGCCGCCGGCGATCAGAATCTCGCAGGGCTCAGCGCGCGCCGAAGCCGGCGCTTCTACCGGCAGCACGGCGAGCGACGGATCGCCGCTCACCGGCACGCGCATCACATCGACGACCGAATCGAGCGAGCGTTGCACTCACTTTGCGTTCGGCTTCGCCCCCGGCTTCTGCTTCCAGTAGTAGTCCGCGGAGAAGCTGTAGGCCGGGTACATCGCCATGCGGCCCGGCACGACGTTGGCGGCGTACTGGCGCTGGGACTCCACCACCTTCGCGAAGAAAGCATCTTCCTTCGCGAACTTGTCGCGGATCGCGTCCCAGGTCTGCAATTGCTTGATCAGCACCTCGGTCGGCGTGCGTCTGACGTTGACGCCCTGTTTGGTGCGCATCTCCACCAGCGCCTTGGAATTCTCGCGGCTGTAGGTGAGCCACCAGCGCAGATAGGTCTCCGTAGCGGCCATCTTGACGATTTCCTGGAGGTCCGGCGCAAGTGATTTCCAGACTGCCTTCGAGATGATGAGATCGCCCACCTCGGTCATCTCGTGCATGCTCGGCATGTAGTAGTACTTCCAGACGTTGTGGAAGCCGAGCTTGACGTCCTCGGCCGGGCAGCACCACTCGGCGGCGTCGACCACGCCGCGCTGCGCGGCCGGAACGATCTCGCCGCCGGGCATGCTCACCACCGAGGCACCGGCTGCGTTGAGGATCAGGGCGTTCATGCCCACGGCGCGCATCTTGCGGCCCTTGAGATCTTCCCAGCCCTTGAACGGCTGCTTGAACCAGCCGAACATCTGCGGCGTGAACGGCAGGATGGGCAGCGACATCACATCGCGCTTGATGATCGTCTCGAACCACTCGTCCATCAGCTGCTGGCCGCCGCCGTCGTAGAACCAGCCAAGGTGGTCGAATAGGTCCATCCCGAAAGGCCCGCCCGGACCGCCGGTGAACAGCACCGCGGCCGGATGCTTGCCGATGAGATAGCCCGACCAGGTATGAGCGCCGTCGATCACGCCTCTGTGGGTGGCATCGGTGACTTCGAACGCCGGCACGATGGTTCCCGCCGCCAGGGCCTTGATCTGCAGCCTGCCGCCGGTGGTCTTGTTCACCCGGTCGGCGAACTGGTTGAAGTTCTCCATGAAAGTGCTCGACGCTGGCCAGCTCGCCTGCATCGTCAGCGCCCGGGACGCCGAAGCCTGCTGCGCATGTGCCGCGACGCCGTGTAGAGCGCCTGCAAGCAACATCGCCCCCGCGACTGCAACCCGCAATGATCCCCGTCTCGATGTCGACATGGTCCTCCTCCTCTGCAGGGCATGATATACCTGAGCCCATGGCCGAGGCAGCGAAGCCCGCGGAACGCAAGAAGCGCACGATCACCGAGATCCGCGATTCGAAGATGACCGGCGAGAAGATGGTCTACACGTCGGTGCTCGATTACACCTCGGCGAAATGGGCCGAGACCGCCGGCGTCGACGTCTGCGTGGTCGGCGACAGCCTCGCCATGACTTGCCACGGTCACCCGAACACCATCCCGGCGACGATGGACATGATGGTGCTGCACGCCGCCGCGGTGCGCCGCGGCGCACCGAATACCTTCGTCCTCGGCTGCATGCCCTACCAGAGCTACCACACGGTCGAGCGCGCCCTCGCCAATGCGACCCGCTTCATGCAGGAAGCGGCGTGCGATGCGGTCAAGCCGCAGGGCGGCAAATCGCAGGCGCACGTGCTGAAGGCGCTGGTCGACGCCGGCATTCCGACCGCGTCGCACATCGGCCTCACGCCGCACACCATCGCCATGTTCGGCGGCTTCCGCATCCAGGGGCGCACGGCAGACGCCGCCATGAAAATCCTCGAGGACGCGCTGGCGATCGAGGACGCGGGCTGCTTCATGCTCGAGTTCGAGGCGGTGCCGGCGAAGATCGCCAAGGTGATCTCGCAGCAACTCGAGATCCCGACCATCGGCATCGGCGCCGGCAGCGGCACCGACGGGCAGATCCTGCTCTCATACGATCTGCTCGGTGTGTTTACAGACTTCAAGCCCAAGTTCACCAAGCGCTATGCGAACCTAACCGAGGTGGCGGTCGCGGGACTGAAGGCGTACGCCGCCGACGTCAGGGCCGGCAAATTCCCGGACGACGACCACAGCTACGGTGTCGATGACCGCGAATATGAGAGGTTTCTGGGTATGGTAGACAAGCGCAGGCACGCATAAGGAGGAGCCATGGCGGAGCTCGTCGACAGCCACAACCCCACGGAGCGCCAGCTCAGGTTTCGCGCCGAATACCAGGCGCAGATCCATCCGCTGTACAGCGGACCGGTGCACATCGGCGTGATCTACGCGGTCGGCCTCTCGGTCATCGCCTGGTGCGTATCGCGGCTGCAGGGTGCGAGCTGGGAATGGCTGCTGGTGATCCCGGTGTTCTTCTTCTCCAACCTGTTCGAATGGTGGATGCACAAGTACGTGATGCACCGCCTGGTCGACGTCTGGGCGCTGCGCGCGATCTATGACCGGCACACGCGCCAGCACCACCAGTACTTCACCGACAACGAGATGACCGTCAACCAGACCCGGGAATGGCGCATCATCTTCTTCCCGTGGCGGGCCCTCTTCACCTTCATGGGCATGGGCGCGCCGTTCGCACTCGCGCTCGGCGCCTTGGTGAACCCGAACGCCGGCTACATCCTGATGGTCACGATCATCGGCCAGTACCTGATCTACGAAACCTTCCACTACTGCTGCCACGTGCGCGATAACTGGTTCGTGCGCCACGCGCCGTTCATCAACACCATCCGCCGCCACCACGCCGCGCACCACAACTTCGGCATCATGATGGCCTGCAACATGAACCTCACCTTCCCGATCGCCGACTGGGTGATGGGCACGAGCGACGTGAAGCGCGGCCTGCTCGGCACGCTGTTCAACGGCTACAACCAGGATCACGTGCGGCCCGAGCTGAAACCCACGATCGAGCGCTTCCGCCGCCCGGACGCGCCCGTGACGATCGCTCCTGCCGCAAGCTGCAGTCGACCAGTACAAGGGCGAGGGTTTCCATTCCCCGATCCGCGTGATGAGCGCCGCCGAGGCGCAGCGCTTCCGCAGCGCGCTCGAGACGCACGAGGCGAAGACCGGCAAGCCTTTGCAGGGCAACTGGCGGCACAAGATGCATCTGCTTTTCACCTGGGCGGACGAGCTGGTGCACCACCCGAAGGTGCTCGACGCCGTCGAGGACGTGATCGGACCGGACATCCTGTGCTGGACCACCAACTTCTTCATCAAGGAAGCGCACAGCCCCGGCTTCGTCTCCTGGCACCAGGACTCGACCTACTGGGGCCTCGAGCCCGATGACGTGATCACGGCGTGGGTGGCGTTCACCGAGGTCACCGAGGAAAACGGCTACATGCAGGTGATCCCTGGCAGCCACAAGGTCGACCAGCTGCCGCACGTGGACACCTTCCACAAGGACAACCTGCTCTCGCGCGGACAGGAAATCGCGGTCGAGGTCGACAAGGCCAGGGCGGTCGGCCTGGCGATGGGCGCGGGCGAAATGTCCCTGCACCACATCAAGCTCGTGCACGGCTCGGCGGCCAACCGCAGCGCCGACCGGCGCATCGGCATGTCGATCCGCTACATCCCGACCTACGTGCGCCAGACCAAAGTCCGCGATTCGGCCATGCTGGTCCGCGGCACGGACCGGTACGGCCATTTCGACCGCGAGCCGAGGCCGAGCGCAGACCTCGACGAAGCTGCGCTCGCCGCGCACGCCGACGCGGTCGGCCGGCAAGTGAAAGCGCTCTACCAGGGAACTCAGAAGACCGAATTCCGCGCGTGAACTTCGCATGCGCGCCGCGCATGCGCGCAATGCACGAAGATCGTTTGAGCGCGCTCTGCGCACCAGGCACATGGTGAGCTACGGCTTTCCCAACACGCTGCCGGTGACGATCGACATGATGATAGCGCACGCGCAGGCGGTGCGCCGCGGCGCGCCTAGCTGCCTGATCATGGTGTCGATGACCTACGGCAGCTACGCCACGCCCGAGATCGGCGTGGTGAACGCGCTGCGCCTGATGAAGGAAGGCGGCGCCGACGTCGTCAAGATGCAGGGCGGCAAGGAGAAAGCGCCGGTGATCCGCGCGATCGCCGATGCCGGCGTGCCGGTGATGAGCCACGTCGGCATGTGCCCGCACTTCGTGCACCAGTACGGCGGCTTCAAGCTGCAGGCGCGCACCGCCGAGGACGCGATGCGCGTCATCGAGGACGGCATCGCCATCGAGCAAGCCGGCGCGGTGGGCTTCGAGATCGAGGCGGTGCCCGCGCCGGTGGCGAAAGCGGTCGACGATGCAGTGGACATTTTCACCTTCGCGATCGGCGCCGGGCCGGCGAGCTGCGGCCAGCTGCTGCTCGCCTTCGATCTGCTCGGCGTGTTCGACCAGTTCAAGCCGAAGTTCACCAAGCGCTATGCGCAGATCTCGGATGTCGCGGTCGATGCGCTGAAGCGCTACGCCGACGAAGTGCGCTCGGGCAAGTTCCCGGACGCCGAACAGGTAAATTGCCCGCACGAGATCGTCGTAATCCCCAGCGAGCGCCTTGACCGCGCCGCCTTCGGCGACCGTGCCGTCTCGCAGCACGAGATAGCGATCCGCCGCCTTGAGCGCGAGGCCGAGATTCTGCTCGACCAGCAGCAGCGTGAGGCCGCGGCTGCGCAGCGCGCTCAGCGTGCGCGCGGTCTCGGCGACGAGCTGCGGCGACAGGCCGCCCGAGGGCTCGTCGAGCAGCATCAGCCGCGGCCGGCTCATCAGCGCGCGCCCGATCGCCACCATCTGCTGCTCGCCGCCGGAAAGCGTGCGCACCATCTGCCCGCGCCGCTCGGCGAGCCGCGGAAACAGCGCATAGACCTCGGCGGGATCGGCATCATCCCGGGTATAGGCGCCGAGCTGCAGGTTGTCCTCGACCGAAAGATCGGGGAAGAGATCGCGCGACTGCGACACCTGCACCACGCCATGGCGGACGACCCGGTGCACCGCCCAACGCGAGGTTTTTATTCCTTTGACTTCTATTTCGCCGCCGGCAATCGGCACCAGCCCGGAGATCGCGTTCAGGCAGGTTGATTTGCCGCTGCCATTCGGCCCGAGCAGCGCCACCGCTTCACCCTCGGCGAGGGCAAAGTCGACGCCGCGCAGGATCTCGCGCGCGCCGAAGGACACGCGCAGCCCGCTCACCCGGAGCAGCGGCTCAGCCATGGCCCAGATACGCCTCGAGCACCGCCGGATCGTTGCGGATGGCGGCCGGCGCGCCTTCCGCGATCTTGATGCCGCCGTTGAACACCGCGACCGCGTCGGCCGCGGCCATGACGAGATCCACCGCGTGCTCGATTAGCAGCACCGCGATCCCCATCTCGCCCGCCAGGCGCCGAATGAGCTCGACAAGCTGCGCGCGCAGCGGCGGCGCGAGGCCCACCGCCGGCTCATCGAGCAGCAGGAGCGGCGGCTCCGCGGCCACCGCGCGCACGATCTCGATGCTGCGCTGCTGCCCGCCGGACATGGTCTTCACCGGCTGGTCGGCGAGGTGGGCCACGCCCAGCGTTTCCAGCAGCTGGCGCGCACGCGCCACCGCCGCGCGCTCGGCCTCGCGCGCCGCTCGGCTGCCGAACAGGATCCCGGCGAAGCTCGCGTCGATGCGCGAGTGCAGGCCGGCGAGCACGTTCTCGAGCGCCGTCAGCTCGCCGAACAGGCCGCCGTTCTGAAAGGTGCGGCGCACGCCGCGCGCGGCAATCTGGTGGGGCGAGAGGCCGTCGATCGCCTTGCCATCGAGCGTGATCCTCCCGGCCGAAAGCGGCACATAGCCGCTGATCGCATTGAACAGCGTCGTCTTGCCCGCACCGTTCGGACCGATCAGGGCGCGCACCTCGCCGCCGCGCGCGCTCAGGCTGACGTGGCTCAGCGCCTGCAGCCCGGCGAAGCTCACGCTGACGTCTCGCAGTTCCAGCATTTACCGGTCCCTGTAGTAGCGATCGCGCAGCCCGGGGAACCATCGCGCGGCCAGCGCCGACAGCCCGCGCGGCTGCACCAGCAGGAAGACGATCAGCAGGCCGCCGAAGAACATCTCGTACATCCCGGGGAAGCGGCGGAAGAATTCCGGCAGCGCGGTGAGCGCCACCGCGCCGAGCACGCTGCCGAAGAGGCTGCCGAGGCCGCCGACCACGGCAAAGAGACTGCCAGCGATGCCGACCACGAAGCCCGAGAGCGAGAAGGCGAGCACGATGTAGCGTCCGGTAGGAATGGCGAGCGAGGCGGTGGCGAGCTCGTTGTCGCGGATCGCGACGATGGCGCGGCCCACCTTCGAGCGCAGCAGGTTCGACACCAGCTTGACCAGCACCGTGACGATCAGCAGGAACACGTAGAAGCGTGCCGTCTCGCTGTCGAGCGCAATGCCGAAGAAGTCCGCGCGCGGCACGGCGAGGCCGTCGGTGCCGCCGGTGGCGCGCTCGCCGTGGATGTAGCTCCAGCGCAAGAGCTCGCCAAACGCGAGCGTCACGATCGCGAGGTAATAGACGCGGATGCCGCGCAGCGCGGTGACGCTCGCGAGGAAGCCGGCGGCGGCACCCGCGAGCCCGGCGGGCACGATCACCGCCCAGAACGGCCAGCCGGCGTGCACCATCAGCATCGCACCGGTGTATGCGCCGATGCCGAAGAGTGCGGTATTAGCGAAGGCGAGCTGACCCAGATTTCCCAGCACCAGGTTGAAGCCCACCGCCACCAGCACGTACACGAGCATCAGGTTGACCATGAACTGCGTATACGGATTGGCCACCAGCGGGATCGCCAGCGCGGCGAGCGGTATGAGGTAGAACCTCAAACCTTCTCCGCGATGGCGCGGCCGAAGAGGCCGTTGGGACGCAAGGCGAGCACGAGAATGATCACCAGGTACGCGGTGATGTCGATCAGCTTGGTCGAGACGTAGCCGCCCACCAGCTGCTCGGCGAGGCCGAGCAGCAGCCCGCCCAGGACCGCGCCGCCGAATGAGCCGAAGCCGCCGAGCGTCATGGCGGCGAATCCCTTGATGAGGAAGCTCGCGCCAAGGCCCGGATGCAGCAGCGTGATCGGCGCGAGCAGCACGCCACCCACCGCGCCGAGCGCCGCGCCGACGCCCCACATCACGCCGTGAAACGCGCGCACATTGATGCCGACGAGCGCCGCGCCGCGCTCCGACTGGCAGAGCGCCTGCATCACGCGCCCGGCCGAGCTGCGGTAGAACAGCACGAAGAACGCCGCGAGCAGGATGCCCACCGCGGCGAAGATGATCAGGGCATCGGCGGTGATCACCAGCTCGCCGAAGAAGATCGGCGGGAAATTGAAGACGCTCGGCATCGGCAGCACCTCGCGCCCCCACACGGCGCGCGCGATGCCGCGCAGCACGTAGCCGAAGGCGATGCACATCAGCGCGAAGCCGATGTGCGGGCCGGCCTTGATGCGCTCGATCAGCCCCAGCTCGATCACCAGGCCCAGCAGGAAGAGCAGCGCGACCGCCAGCACGACGGATGCAAGGAACGGCAGTCCCACCATCACGACCAGCAGGTACACCACGAAAGCGCCACACATGACCAGATCGCCATGGCCGAAATTGACCACCGTGGTGGCGCGGTACACAGCGCGAACACCTCAGGCTAGAGCGGTTTCCCCCAAGCCTTCAGCACCGTGGGCTTGCCCTTGACGAAGCCGGCGACCGCCACATCCTTGACGCCGTCGCGATCCGAAGGCGACCAGCTGATATGCCCGGCGAGAACGTGGGTGTCGAAATCCTTGGTGCGGTCGAGCTCGGCGATCAGCTTCTCGCGCGTCGGCTCGCGCCCCGTGCGCTTGAGCGCCTCGACCACCGCCATGGCGCTGCCCATCGAGATCAGGCTGAACGCGGTCAGCGACTCACTCGGGTAGTACTTCTTCAGAATGTCCGCGTACGGCTTCAGCCGCGGCCCGTCGAGGTTGTCGGCGTACATGTGCGGCACGTAGTAGTTGGAGACGGTGTCGAGGTCGCCGACGCGCTTCAGCGTGTTCTCGAGGTCGGTGCCCGCCGTGCCCATGACCGGCACGTTCAGGCCGAACTTCTTCGCGTCCTTGAGGAAGATCGCGGTCTCGGCTTCGTACAGGCAGGCGATGACGAAATCGGGATTCGCCTGCTTGATGCGCAGCGTCTGCGCGGTGGCGTCGGTCTGGCCGCGCTCGAAGGCGACCTCCACGACCGGCTTGATGTTCTTCGAGGCGAGATACTCGTTCGCCGTGCGAGATCACCGCCACCTTGGTGAGGCCCGGCTTGCTCGCGACGAACTGGCCCATCGCGATGCCCATGGTCTTGCCGACCGGCACGCCGTGGAAGATGTTCTTGGTCGGCGGCGAGGAGATCGCCGGGTTTGCGGCGTGCGCGATCACCCAGGGAATGCCGGACTCGACCACGATCGGCTTGATCGCCATCGCGACCGCGCTGCAGGAATTGCCATGCAGCATGAACACCTTGTCCTGGTAGATGAGCTTCTTCACCGCGGCGACGCCCTTCGCGCTGTCGCAGGCGTAGTCCTCGAGCACCGTCTCGATCTTGCGGCCGTTGACGCCGCCCTGGTCGTTGACCCACTTGTAGTAGGCATCGAGGCCGATCTCTGCCTTGCTGTAGCTCGAGGCGTTGCCGGTGAACGGCCCCATGATGCCGATCTTGATGCTGTCGCTGGTGACGCCGTCCTCGGCGGCCGCCGCGGTGGCGAGCGCCCAGGCGATGAAAATCAGGCTGCGTTTCACGTTCTTCCCCTTTTAAACCGTTAGCGGTTTACCGAATGATAAATCGCGACCGTGAGCAAAAGCGCAAAACGGCACCGTATAGTGGCGACATAGTCAATTTTCGGCGCGCGCCGCTTCTTCTTCTCCTGGCCGGCGGGCTGGCGGCTGCCGCCAGCGCATGGGCGCAATATCCGGAAAAGCCGATCCGCCTGATCGTCGCCTGGCCCGCGGGTGGCCCCACCGACACGATCGCGCGCATCATGGCCCAGAAGCTCGGCGATTCGTTTGGGCAGCAGGTCTTCGTGGAAAACAAGCCGGGCGCCGCCGGCATGATCGGCTCGGCGGAGAGCGCGCGTTCGCCTGCCGACGGCTACACCATGTCCATGGCCGTGGTCCAGGACGTGACCCGTCCGAGCTTCATGCCGAAGGTCTCCTTCGACATCGCGAAGGATCTGGAGCCGGTGATCAAGGTCTATGACCTGCCGTTCATCATCACGGTGAATCCCCAGGTATTTCAGGTCTCGTCCCTCAAAGACATCATCGAGTTCGCCAAGGCGAACCCGGGCAAATTGCAATACGCCTCGCCTAGCAATGGCAGCGTGGGCCATCTGAGCTTCGAGCTCATCAAGCAGCTGGCGCGCTTCGAAGCGGGCCACGTTCCCTACAAGGGAAGCGCGCCCGCCATCAACGATCTCCTCGGCGGACAGATTCCCATGATGTATGGCGACATGGTCTCCGCGTTGCCGCACATCAAGTCCGGGCGCTTGAAGGCCATCGTGGTCAGCACCGCCACCCGCGTGCCGGTGCTTCCCGATGTGCCGACGGTATCGGAGTCGGGCTTCGACGGGTTTCTCGGCGTCGCGTGGGGCGGGCTGGTGGTTCCCGCCGGTACGCCAGCGGCGACCAAGGACCGTCTTTACCGGGAGGCGGCGAAGGCGCTTTCAAGCGACGACGTAAGACAGAGGATCAGGGCGCTCGGCGTGGAGCCGGCGCCGGTCGGCAGCCCGGAAGATTTCGGCGCATTCATGCGCTCGGAAATGGTCAAGTGGAGCAAGCTGATCAAGGACAGCGCAATCCAGTCGCAGTAATCTCGATATGAAACTCTGGCTTCTGGGAACGGGAACACCGACGCCGTCGCTTCGGCGCATGTGTTCGGGCTACGTGGTCGAGCACGGCAACGACGTGATCGTCTTCGACCACGGCTTCGGCGCCCACCACCGCCTCCTGCAGCTCGGGATCCCGGCTACCCGGGTGACACAGCTCTTCCTGAGCCACCTGCACTACGACCACATGGGCGACTATCCGCGTCTCGTCCTGACACGCTGGGACCAGGGCGCGGGCCGGATACCCGAGCTGAAGGTGTACGGCCCGCCGCCGCTGCGGGAAGTATCGCAGCGCCTCTTCGCCGAAGGCGGCGCCTTCTACCCGGACCTCGTATCGCGCACCGAGAACGAATGCAGCCTGGAGATCTACCGCGCGCGCGGCGGCGCCGGCAAACGCCTGAAGCCCGACCCGGCCGTCACCGAGCTTGCCCCGAACGACGTCGTGGCCGGCGATGGCTGGAAGGTCAAGGTCACCGGCGTTTCCCACTTCGGACCGCAGCTCGTGTCGTACGGCTTCCGGCTGGATTCGGCGGAAGGCTCAATCGTGTACTCGGGCGACTCGGGGCCTTGCGCGTCGATGGTGCGCCTGGCGCAGGATTGCGATGTCCTGGTCCACATGTGCCACTACATCTCGGGAACGGCGCTGGGCGACGGCATGCGCCAGTCGTGCATGGGTCACCTCGAGCTCGCCCGGCTCGGAGCCGAGTCAAACGCCAGGACGGTGGTCCTGAGCCACGTCACGGAACAAATCGATCGGCCCGGCGTGCGCGAGCGCATCGTCAACGAGATGGCGGCCATCTACAAAGGGCACCTGATCTTCGGCGAGGACTGCCTGGAGATCCCGATCAAAGGCCCGCACGCTTCCAAATTGATGTAGGCCCCCACCTGAAAACCGCAGACCTGCACCGCGATCTCACCGTCTTCGACGGCCTGATCATCTCGAATTTCAGCCGCGAGATCTTCGAGGACATGCGCCGCGGCGGGCTCACTGCCGCGAACTGCACCTGCTCGATCTGGGAAGGCTTCCGCGACACGATGGCGAACGTCGCGCGCTGGCAGCGCTGGTTCAGCGAGCACGCCGATCTCATCACGCCGGTGCACACCACCGCCGACATCGCGCGCGCCAAGCGCGAAGGCAAGACCGGCATCGCGCTCGGCTGGCAGAACCTCACCGGCATCGAGGACCAGATCGCGCACCTCGCGCTTTTCAAGGAGCTCGGCGTCGGCATCATGCAGATCGCCTACAACACCCAGAACCTCGTCGGCACCGGCTGCTACGAGAGCAAGGACGGCGGCCTCTCCGACTTCGGCCACGAGGTGATCGCCGAGATGAACCGCCTCGGCATCCTGTGCGATCTCTCGCACGTCGGGCCGCAGACCAGCGAGGACGTCATCAAAGCCTCTCGCAAACCTTGCGCCTATACCCATTGCGCGCCCGCCGCGCTCAAATCCCATCCGCGCAACAAGTCCGACGAGCAGCTCCGCTTCATCGTGGAAAAAGGCGGCTTCGTCGGCGTCACCATGTTCCCGCCGTTCCTGAAGCGCGGCACCGCCGCCACGGTCGACGACTACGTCGAGGCGATGGAGCACGTCATCAACGTCTGCGGCGAGGAGCAGGTCGGCTTCGGCACCGACTTCACGCAGGGCTACGGCCGCGAGTTCTTCGAATGGATCACGCGCGACAAGGGCTATGCGCGC
>VBCP01000290.1:0-9055 GCA_005888925.1 Betaproteobacteria bacterium
GCTGGTCCACCATCGTGTTGATGGTGCTCTTCAGCTCCAAAATTTCGCCTTTCACGTCCACCGTGATCTTCTTGGAGAGGTCGCCTGCCGCCACCGCTTTGGTGACGTCCGCGATATTTCTCACCTGCGAGGTGAGGTTGCCGGCCATGAAGTTCACCGACTCGGTCAGGTCCTTCCACGTCCCGGCCACGCCCTGCACGTCTGCCTGACCGCCAAGTTTTCCTTCCGTACCCACCTCGCGCGCGACGCGCGTCACTTCGGCAGCGAACGAGCGGAGCTGGTCCACCATCGTGTTGATGGTGCTTTTCAGCTCCAACACCTCGCCCTTGACGTCCACCGTAATTTTTCTGGACAGATCGCCTGCGGCCACTGCTTTAGTCACGTCGGCGATGTTCCTCACCTGCGAGGTGAGCTTGCCGGCCATTGAGTTCACTGAGTCGGTCAAGTCTTTCCACGTCCCCGAGACACCTTCCACTCGGGCCTGACCGCCGAGAATCCCTTCGGTACCCACCTCGCGCGCGACGCGCGTCACCTCGGCGGCGAACGAGCGGAGCTGGTCCACCATCGTATTGATGGTCGATTTCAGCGTCAGGAATTCACCCTTGACGTCCACTTCGATTTTCTTGGAAAGGTCGCCCTTCGCCACTGCCGTCGTCACGTCCGCGATGTTTCGCACCTGGGACGTGAGGTTGCCCGCCATGGAGTTCACGTTATCGGTGAGGTCCTTCCACACGCCGGCCACGCCCTTCACCTTCGCCTGGCCGCCGAGCTTGCCTTCCGTGCCCACCTCGCGCGCCACCCGCGTCACTTCCGCGGCGAAGTTGCCGAGCTGCTCCACCATCTTGTTGATGGTCTTGGCGTTCCTCAGGAACTCGCCCTCGAGCGGGCGGCCGTCGATCTCGAGCGCCATGGATTTCGAGAGGTCGCCCTGCGCCACCGCGCCGATCACGCGCGCCGCCTCGTTGGTCGGATGGACCAGGTCGTCGATCAGCGCGTTGATGTTCTCGACCGACTGCGCCCAGAAGCCGCGCGCCTGCGGCAGCGCGGCGCGGCGCTTGAGTTTGCCTTCCTTGCCGACCGCCTGCGAGAGCTTCGAGAGCTCCTCGGCCATCGCGACGTTCTGCTCGACCAGGTCGTTGAAGACATCGGCGACTTTGCCGAACTGCGCGCTCCCCTGGATCTGCAGCTTCGCCGCGGGGTCGCCCCGGCGTAGTGCAACCAGCGCGCTATGGATGAGGGTCAGCTCTTCAGCATGGCCGACGGCGTTTACTTCGGAGTCTTTAAGCGGAAGGTTCACAGGCGCTCCGTACGTTGATTTCTTGTCGAAACAAACTGTCGGAAGATACCCTGCGCGCCCTGTAGAAAGGCATCGAGTCTTGTGTCGTGATTCGGACTACAACCTTGTCGAATGGCGCTGTCCCAAGCGCTCGCGCGTTTCCCTATGTAGTTTTCCGACGGCAGGACTGTAGCCGTGCGACGACAGAAAAAAGCGCCGAATTACGATGGCCTCGGGACACTTTTTTCCAGCTCGCGCGCATTGGCCAACGAAGAGCGCAAGTATGATTGCGCCCGTGAAACAAAAAGAATCCTTGCAGTCCGCCGCCGCGGAGGGCGCAGCGCGCGGAAAGCGGAAGCTGCGCATCCTGGTGGCGGACGACGAGCGCGATCAGGTCATGACGCTCGCGGCGATCCTGCAGGACGAAGGGCACGAAGTGCGCGAGGTTTACCGCGGCACGGAAGTGCTGCGCATGGTGCGCGACTTGACATCGGCATGCCGGGCATGAGCGGCTACGAAGTCGCGCGCGAGCTGCGCCAGGAATTCGGCAAGCAGCGGCCGCTGCTCATCGCCGTGACGGGCTGGAAGCAGTCTTCCGACAGGATCCTTGCGAGGCTCGCGGGCTTTGACTTCCACCTGGCGAAGCCCTTCGAGTCCAACGCGCTGCTCGAGCTGATCGCGCCGCTCGCACAAGGCAGCAAAGCGTAACTTCAGGCAGCAAACCGTAACTGCAGGTTCGAGCGGCCGGTGGACGATCGAGCCCAGCGGTCTGCGCTGCCCGAGCGCTGTCGTCGAACGCGCGATTGCACGGCGCGCTTGCGCCGAATGCCAAGAACGTAGAAGAATCCGCGGCATGGCTTCGAAGCCGCCTTTGCGCGCGGTCCCTGCGACACGGCCAACACCCTCGCGCTCTTGCTCAAGGACGAAGGCCATGACGTGCATACGGTCCTGCGCGGGGACGAAGTCCTCGAGCTATGCCGCCTCGTCAGGCCGGACGCGGTGATCGCGGATATCAACATGCCGGGAATGAGCGGCTATGCGATCGCAAGGGAGCTGCATGAAAGACACGGCACGCTCGCACCGCTTCTCATCGCGATATCGGGCGCATGGACGAAGAGCTCCGACCGGATGCTGGGGCGGGCGGTCGGCTTCGATCATTACCTGCTGAAGCCCTGCGATCCGCGTGAACTGATTCCGCTGCTGGAGCCGCTGAGATCGGCCGGCTCCCAATCGGCGTCCAACGGCTAGTCGAGCGAAACCAGCCCGCGCTGGATCGCGAACTTGACGAGGCCGGCGACGTCGCGGATGCCGAGCTTCTCCACCAGCCGCGCACGGTAGGTCTCGACGGTCTTCTGCGATAGCGAGAGCCGCTGGGCGATCTCCGCGCCGGTGCGTCCCTCGGCGAGGAGCTGCAGCACCTCGCGCTCGCGAGCCGAGAGCCGCTCGAGCAGATCCGCCTTGCCGTCGCCGGCGTAGTCGTCGATCACCACGTCGGCGACGCGCGGGCTGAGATAGCGCTGCCCCGAGTGCACCGCGCGGATCGCGTCGACCACCTCCTTCGCCGCGGAGCGCTTGACGACGTAGCCGGAGGCGCCTGCTTTCAGCGCGCGCCGCACGTACTCGCGCTCGGCGTACATCGACAGCACGATCACCCGGCACTTGGCGTCGCGCTCGAGTATCGCGCGCGTCGCGTCGGCGCCGTTCAGTTCGGGCATCGAGAGATCCATCAGCACGACGTCCGGTTCCGTTTCCTTCGCCATGCGCACCGCTTCGCGCCCGTCTCCGACGATGGCCACCACCTGCAGATCCTGCTGCGCCTCGATCAGATGCTTGAGGCCTTCGGCGACTACGCCGTGATCGTCGGCAATAAGGATGCGGATCGGCATATTGGAAAATGAGTCAGAAAGGCACGCGCGCCCTGAGTGTAGTCCCTTTGCCTTGCGCGCTTTCGAGCTCCAGCGAACCGCCGGCGGCGACGACTCGCTCCTGCATGGTGGTCATGCCCAGACGGCTGGCGCGCGCCTGCGCCGCCGCCGGGTCGAAGCCGCTGCCCTCGTCGCGAATCGTGAGGAGCATCTCGCCCGCGTCGGCCTCCAGGCGCAGCCAGACGCGCTTGGCATTGGCATGCCTCGCGACGTTGGTCAGTGCCTCTTGCGCGATGCGGAACAGCGCCACCGCCGCCTCGCGGCGCAGCCGCCGGTTGCGCTCGCGCGCGAGGTCCTCGAACTCGACGGCGATGTTGGTGCGCTTGGCGAATTCCTCGCCGTACCAGCCGAGCGCGGCCCCCAGACCGTACTCCTCAAGGAGCGGCGGCCTGAGATCCGCCATCACGTCCTCGATGGTCTGAAGCGTGCCGTCGACCAGCCCGAGCGAGTCGCGCAGGCGCAGCCGCAGGTCCTGCGGCGCGGCCGCGCCGAGCGCGCCGAGCACGATATCCAGGTTGATGTTGAGGGCGGAGAGGTTCTGCCCGACGCGATCGTGCAGCTCGCCGGCGATGCGGCGGCGCTCGGCTTCCTCGACCTGCACCAGGCGGCGCGTGAGCGACTGCAGGCTCGCCGCGGCGGCGCGTTGCGCGATCTCCGCGTTGCGGCTCTCGGTGACGTCGAGGCAGGCGCCGACCAGCTTGACGACGCGCCCCTTGTCGTCGCGCACGATCTCGCCCTGCGTGCGCACGATGCGCTCGGCGCCGTCAGGGCGGCGCACACGGTCCTCGTGCGTGAAGCCGCGGCCCTCGGCGAGTGCGCGGGCAACCACGGTCGCGGTGAGCACGCGATCGGCGGGATGCACCCGCTCGAGGAAGGCTTCGAAGCTCGGCTGCACTGCCATGGCGTCAACGCCATAGATGCGGTAGAGCTCCTCCGACCAGGACATCCGCCCGTTGCCCGGCTCCCATTCCCAGGAGCCCAGGCCCGCCACCTTCTGGGCTTCGGCGAGCAACGTGCGCTGCTCGAGCAGCGCCTGCTCGGAGCGCTTGCGCTCCGTGATATCGGTGGCGGTGCCGCCGATGCCAGCGACGCCGCCCGCCGCGTCGAACACCGGGAACTTGACGACCATGTGGATGCGCTCGCCTTCGCGGGTGGCGAGCGCCTGCTCGAGCTCGATCGTGCTCTTCTGTGAAAGCACTTCGCCGTCGCTCGCGGCGAACAATGCCGCCTGCGGGCCGGGAAAGACCTCCTGGTCGCGCCGTCCGAGAATCTGCTCGCGGCGCAGGCCGAAGCGCGCGAGCAGCTGGCGGTTGACGAAGCGGTAGCGGCCGTCGGGGTCCTTCAGAA
The DNA here is from genome assembly GCA_005888925.1 of Betaproteobacteria bacterium. Taxonomy (GTDB): domain Bacteria; phylum Pseudomonadota; class Gammaproteobacteria; order Burkholderiales; family SG8-39; genus SCGC-AG-212-J23. Next base: position 4,549 of record VBCP01000290.1, read on the forward strand.
ACATGATGGCCGGGCTGTGATCGGTGAAGGCCTGCAGGCGCTCTTCGCTTTCACGGATGCGCTCGTGCGCCTGGCGCCAGCTCGTGAGATCGCGCGTCACCTTGGCGTAGCCGGTGAGCTCACCGCTGCGGCTGCGCAGCGCCGTGATCACCCCGTCGGCCCAGAAGCGGCTGCCGTCCTGGCGCAGGCGCCAGCCCTGCGCGCTCATGCGTCCTTCGCGCGCCGCCTGCGCGAGCATCTGGTCGGGGCGGCCCGCCGCGCGGTCTTCGGGCAAATAGAAGATCGAGAAATGCCGGCCGAGAATCCCGGCCGCGGCGTATCCCTTGATGCGCTCGGCGCCGGTGTTCCAGCTCACCACGCGGCCGGCGGTATCGAGCAGGTAGATCGCGTAGTCGCTGACGCTCTCGACCAGCAGGCGGAACTGGGCATCGGTGGGATCGGCGCCGCCCGCGAGCTCCGCAGTGATATCCCTTTCGAGCTGCGTACCGAGTTCCATGGGCGCGGCAATCATAAACCTTTAACATTTCACGCCATGCTTTCGCTCGACGCCGTCCGCGCCGCCGCGGCGCGCATCCAGGGCGCGGTCGAGCGCACGCCGTTCCTGCCCAGCCGGACGCTGTCGCGCCTCACCGGCTGCGAGCTGCATCTCAAGTTCGAGAACCTGCAGTTCACCGCCTCCTTCAAGGAGCGGGGCGCGCTCAACAAGCTCGCGTCGCTCTCCGACGCGGAGCGCAAGCGCGGGGTGATCGCCATGAGCGCCGGCAATCACGCGCAGGCGGTCGCCTATCACGCCGCGCGTCTCGGCATCCCCGCGGTGATCGTGATGCCGCAGGGCTCGCCCAACACCAAGATCAAGAACACCCAGGTGCACGGCGCCAAGGTGCTGCTGGAAGGCGAGTCGCTCGCCGACGCCGCGCAGCACGCCCACGCGCTCGCCAAGCGCGATGACCTGGTGTTCGTGCACCCGTACGAAGACCCGCTCATCATGGCCGGGCAAGGCACCGTCGGGCTCGAGATGCTGCAGGCGGTGCCCGAGCTCGAGGTGCTGGTGGTGCCGATCGGCGGCGGCGGCCTGCTCGCCGGCATCGCCACCGCGGCGCGCGCGCTCAATCCGCGCATCAAGCTCTATGGCGTGGAGTCGCGCACCTACCCGTCGATGCACCAGCGGCTCGCCGGCCAGCCGGTGAAGGTCGGCGGCGACACGATCGCCGAGGGCATTGCGGTCAAGGATGTCGGCGAGATGGCGCTCGCCATCATCCGCAAGGAAGTGGAAGAGGTCCTGGTGGTGGCCGAAGAGACCATCGAGCGCGCCATCGTCGCGCTGATCGAGATCGAGAAGACGGTCGCCGAAGGCGCCGGCGCCGCCGCGCTCGCCGCGCTGCTCGAGCACCCCCAGCACTTCGCCGGCAAGCGCGTCGGCATCCCGATCTCCGGCGGCAACATCGACAGCCGCGTGCTCGCCTCGGTGCTGATGCGCGGCCTGGTGCGCGATGCGCGCCTCGTGCGCCTGCGCGTCACCATGCCCGACGTGTCAGGCAGCCTGGCGAAGGTCACGCAGATGATCGCCGACGCCGGCGGCAACATCGTCGAGGTGATGCATCAGCGCATCTTCGGCACCGCCTCGGTGCGCTCGCCCGAAGTCGAGTTCCTGATCGAGACGCGCGACCGCGAGCACACGCAGGCGCTGGTGCGCTCGCTCGAAGCGAAGGGAATCAGCGTTTCGGTTTTTTGACCGGATCGAGCCGTGCTTTCTCGGCCTCGTCGAGGCCTTTGCCGAGGCCGGCTTCCTGCGTGCCGACGACGCGATCGGTGCTCGCTTCCGGGCGCGGCGCGCGCTCCTTGCCTACCGTCGCGCGCTCGCCGGTGCCGCCGGCATCGGTATCGGTGTTCTCGGCGCCGGGACGGTCGGAGCTCGTATCGGAGCGATCGCTCGGCCCGAGCTTGGGTTCGGTGCGGCCTTGGTGCCGGGGAATTCCTGCCATGGAAGCCTCCTTTATCGGTAAGGCTTTCCGTGCAAGGCGCGTTCCCGCTAGCTTTCGTACACCGAAATCTCCACCAGGTTGAGATCCGGATCACGCACATACACCGAGCGGATCGGCCCCACCGCGCCGGTCTTCTTCACCGGGCCCTGGACGATTTTGACTTTCTCCGCCTGCAGCTTCTGGATCACTGCATCGAGCGGCACGGCCGCGATGAAGCACAGATCGAGCGATCCCGGCACGGCGACATGCGCCTTCGGCTCGAACTCGCGCCCCCACTCGTGCAGATTGATCTTCTGCCCGCCGAAGCTGAACGCGAGCCGCTCCGCCGTCGGCGTCCTGAAGGTCACGAGCTTCATCCCGAGCACCTCGGTATAGAAGCGGATGCACGCCGCCTTGTCGCGCGTGGTGAGAACGATGTGGTCGATGTGGTCGATCATGGTTTTCAAAATCGGGGTCAGACCCCTGTCAGATGACGTTCGCTTGCTTGAGGTTCGCAATGTCGGCGTCGCTGTAACCGATTTCGGTGAGGACTTCGGCCGTGTGCTCGCCGAGCTTCGGCGCCTGGCTGCGGATCGCGCCCGGCGTGGCCGAGAGCTTCGGCACCACGCCCGGGACCTTGAGCGGCTCGCCGTCGTTCGCGGTGATCGTTTCGATCATTCGGCGCACAGCGTAATGCGGATCTGCCGCGATGTCGGCCGCGCTGTAGATGCGCCCTGCCGGGACCTCGGCCTGTTCCATGGCCGCCAGTACTTCCGGTTGGGTCTTTTGCGAAGTCCACGCCGCGATCGCCGCGTCGATGCGCTCCATCTGCGCCGCGCGGCCGTCGTTCCGCGCGAGCGCCGGATCATCGCGCAGGTCTACGCGCCCGATCGCCGCCATCAAGCGGCGATAGAGACTGTCGACGTTACCGGCGATCAGCACATACGAGCCGTCGCTGCAGGGGTACAAGTTCGAGGGCGCAATGCCCGGAAGCGCGCTGCCGGTGCGCTCGCGGACATAGCCGTGCGCGTCGAACTCGGGCAGCAGGCTCTCCATGCAGTTGAACACCGACTCGTACAGCGCGACGTCGATGACCTGGCCGGCGCCGCCGCTCTTCACGTGATGCAGCGCGAGCAGCGCGCCGATCACGCCGTGCAGCGCAGCGATCGTGTCGCCGAGCGAGAGGTTCGAGCGCGCCGGCGGTCGGTCGGGAAAGCCCGTGATGTAGCGCATGCCGCCGACCCCTTCGGCGATGGCGGCGAATCCAGGCCGCTCGCGATACGGCCCGGTCTGTCCGTAGCCGGAGATGCGCACGAGGACGAGCTTCGGGTTGTCGCGCGAGAGCGCGTCCCAGCCGAGGTGCCACTTCTCGAGCGCGCCGGGGCGGAAATTCTCGATCACGATCTGCGAGCGGCGGGCGAGGCGCCGCACGACCTCCTGCCCCTCGGGACGGCGCAGGTCGCAGGTCACGGATTTCTTGTTCCTGGACTGCACATGCCACCAGAGCGAGGTGCCGTTCCGCATGCGGCGCCACTTGCGCAGCGCGTCGCCCTCGCCCGGCGGCTCGATCTTGATCACCTCGGCGCCGAAGTCGCCGAGCGTCTTGGCGCAGAAGGGCCCCGCGATCAGGGAGCCCAGTTCGAGCACGCGGATGCCGTCGAGCGGAGCTTTCAAAATAATTACGGACGTTGTACGGAATTACTTGCGCTTGAGCAGGCGCAGCGGGTTGTACTCGAGCACGCTCTCGCCGCGCTGGTTCACCACCTGGTTCGCGAAGCGCACCAGGCCGCGATCACCTTTCGAGGTGAGACGGTGCTCGATGACCTCGGCTGCGACGTGGATCGTGTCGCCGACCAGCGTGGGACCTTTGACGTCGAGGGTGGCGTTGAGGAACGCAAGGCCGGTGTCCTGCATCGTCGGCAGCAGCAGGCCTTCGGCAAAGGCGTAGACCAGCGCGGCCGGCACGGCGCGGCCCTTGATGGCGCGCGAGGCATCGCTCATTTCACCTTCTTGGACCGCGAACAGCTCCTCGGTGAGCCAGCTCAGGTTTACGAAGTTGGCGAGATCCGACTCGGCGATCGTGCGCCGATGCGTACGGAAGCGGAACCCGACGCGCAGGTCTTCGAAACAGAATCCGCGCCCGACGATCGGTAGGACTTCGGCGGCCATGGCTGTGGCATTCTAGCTCGATGCCTGATTCGCTCGGACAACGCGGCAAGTTCGGTGTGCTGGCGCCGTCCACCAATACGTCGGTGCAGCCGGAGTTCGACGCCATGCGCCCGTGGGGCATCACACACCACCATTCGCGGCTGGTGATTCCCGACTCGAAGGTGACCGATGACGAAAGCTTCATGGCGATGATGGACAACATCCGCGGCGCGCTCTTCCCGGCGCTGGAATCGGTCCTCACCTGCGATCCCGATTACGTCATCCTCGGCATGTCGTCGGAAACGTTCTGGGACGGCATCGAAGGTTCGCGGCAGCTGCAGAAGAAATTGGAAAAAACCGCGAAGCGCGGCGTCGCCATGGGATCGGACGCCTGCCGC